>SRSN01000019.1 GCA_004791645.1 Alcaligenaceae bacterium 429 | reverse complement strand
CAGTGGCGACGTATTATTGCTGCCCGGCCTCTACGAGCCCGAGTTCTGCGACGACTGCGAAACCCCCTACTTTCCCAATCCGGATGCCCAGTTAGTGCACCCGGAATTCCCTGAACAAATAGATTCAGATCCTCCGCTTTTACATTAATATCCGTGCTTCATTTTGATATTTTCTGCCGTGTCGTTGATAACTACGGCGACATAGGTGTCTGTTGGCGCCTGGCTCGCCAGTTAGCTGCCCCTCCCCACCAAAAAAACGTACGCCTATGGGTGGACGACTTACACAGTTTCAAACGCTTAGAACCCCGTCTGCAGACCGAGCTGAATGAACAGCATATAGACGGCGTTACCGTACACCCTTGGAATGATGCACAATCCTTCCCCCCTCCTGCCGAGGTAGTCATAGAGGCTTTCGCCTGTGAATTACCAGATACCTACAAAGCCGCGATCACTGACAAAACGGTGTGGCTGAATCTGGAATATTTAAGTGCTGAAGACTGGGTTGAGGATTGCCATGCGCAACCCTCACCGCAGCAACAAGGCAAACGTAAGTATTTCTTCTTCCCTGGCTTTACGGAACGCACAGGCGGCTTACTACGTGAAGAAAACCTTAAGCAACAACGCCTTAGCTGGCAACAAGATCAAAGCAATGCTCAAGCGCTATGGAGCAAGATTGGTTTATCTGAGCGTACTCAAATTGAATTAATGCACGGGCAGCGTAGGCAGATTTTGTTATTTTCCTACCCTTCCGCACCGGTTATGGCGCTGTTGCAAGCCCTACAGCAGGGCAATCACGATACGTTAGTGTTAAGCCCCACGCCGTTCACACCTGAACAGCAAGTGCTGTCTAATGACCATCTGCAACTGCACCATTTCAATTTTGTGAGCCAACAGGAGTTTGATCATTTGCTCTGGAGCAGTGACCTGAACTTTGTACGTGGTGAGGACTCCCTTGTTCGTGCGCTATGGGCCGCTAAGCCGTTTATTTGGCAACCCTACGAGCAAGAAGAAGGGCTGCATACAAAAAAACTACAAGCGCTCTTAGATCGCAGCCCTATGAATCAGGCTGTACAAACACTGATGCTCACCTGGAGCAACTGCGACAGTCAGCAGTTCACTGATCAATACCTCTCATGTATGCAAGCTCCTATGTGGCACAGATGGCGCGAGGAAGCCCTGCAATGGCATAATACGCTATTGCAACAGAAAGACCTGTGTACACATCTGCTGGAGTTCTGTACGAAACACCAGCCTACACAGTAAAATAGTCTTCTTTACGATTTTTGCCCCACACCATCACGTGCGGGGCCATCCTTTACCGGAGTTTCTTTAGTTATGAAAACCGCTCAAGAGGTACGCGTTGGTAACGTGGTGCTCGTCAATGGCGAACCTTTAGTTGTACAGAAATCCGAATACAACAAGTCTGGCCGTAACTCAGCTGTTGTAAAAATGAAGTTCAAAAACCTGCTGACAGGCTCTCCTAGCGAAGCTGTACACAAAGCTGACGAAAAATTCGACATCGTTGTGTTGGAGAAAAAAGAGTGCAGTTACTCTTACTTCGCTGATCCTATGTACGTATTCATGGATACTGAATACAACCAGTACGAGATCGAAGCTGACAGCATGGGTGATGCGCTGAACTACCTGGAAGAAGGTATGGAAGCAGAAGTAGTGTTCTACGAAGGTCGCGCGATCTCTCTGGAACTGCCTACGATGATCGTTCGTGAAATCACTTACACAGAACCTGCTGTGCGTGGTGACACTTCCGGTAAAGTGCTGAAACCAGCAACTATCAACACTGGCCACACTCTGCAAGTGCCTATGTTCTGCGAAATTGGTGACAAAATCGAAATCGATACACGCACCAACGAATACCGCAGCCGTGTGTAATTCACACACTCTGGCAATAAAAAAGGATCGCTAAGCGATCCTTTTTTGTTTGTGCTGATAGGCACGCTACTTACTGCAAGCGATCATCATCCAAATAATCCGGTATAGGTAATACAGCAATACCTTCCTCTACCAGTTCTACGCATTCTTCGGCAGTTGCACTGCCTCGTATAGAGCGCTCTTCAATTTCGCCGTTGTGCATTTTTCTGGCTTCTTCGGCAAAGTTTGCCCCTACGTTATCCGCCTTACTTAATAAGGTGCGCACCTGACGCATGACTTCAGCCTGTATCGCTGCGACATCCGCAGTACCAGACGGCACGCCTCCCCCGGTTGATGACACAGAAGCAGTTGGCGCAGGCTTAGAGGGTGAATCCTTAAGGTGACTTAAGTTCAAACGGGGTGCAGATAGTTTTTTATGTACCACCACAGAATGACACACAGGACAGCTCAGCAGCTTTTGTTCCAGTTGCTGCTCATAATTGTCTTGTGATTTAAACCAACCCTCGAACACATGCTGGTTTTCACATTGAAGATCAAAAACTTTTAACGCCATACCCTACCTAGTGAAGGCTACAGTGACAGTGAAAGCATCATTATAAACGCTATACGCCTGCCCTACGCCCTTGCTCTTACAACCGTGGAACCGAGGCCAACAACTGCTTTGTGGACTCGTGTTGTGGGTGTAGCAGTACCTGTTCTGCACTGCCATATTCAGCAATACGTCCGTTATGCATCACCGCCACAGAATCCGCCAAATACTCCACTACCCCAAAGTTATGCGTGATAAACAAATACGCCATGCCACTTTCTTCCTGCAATTGACGCAATAGATTCAATATTTGTGCCTGCACTGATACATCCAACGCCGATGTAGGCTCATCACACAGCAGCACTTTAGGCTCTACCGCCAACGCCCGCGCAATAGCCACTCGCTGACGCTGCCCTCCCGAAAACTCATGTGGATAACGTTCGGCACTGTTTACTGGCAGACCCGTTTGATCTAACAACGTTTTGATGCGTACTTGCCTCTGCTCTTTGCTGGTATGCGGATGCAACGCTCGTATGCCTTCATCCAAAATATCACCCACCAGCATGCGTGGGTTTAGCGAGGCATAGGGATCTTGAAACACAATCTGTATTTGACTGCGTAAGGCCTTAAGTTGCTGCCCCTGCACCGCTAACAAATTCTGGCCATCTAACAGGGCTTCACCCTGTATCTGCGCTTGCCCATCTAGCAACCGTAGCAATGCTTTAGCCAAGGTGGTTTTCCCGCAGCCTGATGCCCCCAACAATGCTAAGGTCTCACCCTGATGCAAACATAGGTTCACATCCGTCACCACGGGAATGCTACGACGTTTACGCAACCAACCACTGCCTGCCCAATACGCCACATGCACACCTTTTAAGTCCAACACGGGCGTGCGAGATGCCACTGCAGTGGCTTCATTCTTTTCTACTACTGGCACAGAAGATGCTCCTAGCCCTAATGGCTGACCACGTTTTTCATAGGTAGGAATAGCTGCCAATAGTTCTTGGGCATACGGGTGGTCTGGATGCGCGAAGAACTGTTCTGCAGGGGATATCTCTACGATATCGCCAGCTTTCATCAAGGCCACGGTATGAGCAATACGCTTCACTACCGCCAAATCGTGGGTAATCAGGAGAATCCCCAGCCCCATCTCTTGCTGTATTTCAGCCAACAAATCCAGAATTTGCGCCTGTACCGTGACATCTAATGCCGTGGTGGGCTCATCGGCAATCAGTAAGGTAGGTTCGGCGGCTAAGGCCATCGCAATCATAATGCGCTGCCGCTGCCCACCCGAAAACTGAAAGGGGTACTCATGTAGGCGCTCACGCGCTTGGGGAATGCCTACTCTGTCCAACCACCAAATCACTTTTTCCCAGACTGCATCACCACGCAACGGACTGTGCAAACGTATAGTTTCAGCAATTTGTTCACCTATGCTCATGATGGGGTTTAAGCAGGTAGAGGGCTCTTGGAAAATCATGCCTGCTTGGCCACCACGCAACTGCTGCATACGCTGCTCAGGCACATCAAACACAGCCTCGCCAGCCAGACTCACATCTCCTGAACTGATCCACGCCGCATCAGGAAGCAATCGCACAATGGCTTGCGCCGTCAGGCTTTTACCTGAACCGGACTCGCCCACCAGCGCGAAAGTACGACCCTGCTGTACCGCGAACTCTACCTGCCGCACTACTTCTTTAGCTTGATCTTCGGTGGCCACACTCACACTAAGCTGAGACACATCCAGCAAGACATTATGCGGTTGCAAAGTTTGACTCATAGCGTGCCCTCCTTGGCTACACTGGCCTTACGTCTGAAACGCTGTAGGCTTTGCAATCTAGGGATATGCAAGCGTCGAGTTCGGGGATCAAAGGCTCGTTGCACAGCATCGGAAAACACATTGGCAGACAGCACCAAGGCTAACAAGAACACAAACGCTGCCAACAAGTTCCACCAAATCATGGGGTCTCTAGACATTTCTACGCGTGAAGCATCAATCATGGTGCCAAAAGACGGCATGCTTGGGTCCACCCCTATGCCCAAGTACGACAACACAGCTTCGTAAAGCACCAATCCCGAGAACTCCAGCACCATCGTAATCAGCACAATGTGCATGAGGTTAGGCAGGATGTGTTTCAGCATAATACGCACATGACTCACGCCAAAGGCTCTGGCGGCCTGCACGTACTCCATCTCACGTAACTTCAAGGTTTCAGCTCGTAATAGCCGGCATAAGCCCGCCCAACCGGTAAAACCCAAAATCAAACATAGCAAAAACAAACGCAAATCGGCGCGCGCCGCGATGGTGTCAAACAACTCTGGGTGAGACTCTATATACACCTGCATCATCAGTACACACGCCGCGATCAGCAATACACCTGGCACAGAAGTAAGCGTGGTGTAGATGTATTGGATTAGATCGTCTACCCAACCCTTAAAGTAGCCTGCTGCAATACCAAAGAACAACGCAGGCGGCAACATGGCGCAGGTTGTTAAGGTGCCAATCACCAAAGCAGTACGTACACTTTTAAGCGCTAAGGCTATGACGTCGTTACCTGACCTATCTGTACCCAATACGTAATAATTACCGGCCAGCATAATCAGTGCCAAAACCATAATCACTAAGATAGACAACGCTATCCATGCCGCTCGCCATGCAACGCGTTCGCTACCATTACGCCACCACAAGCTGCGTGCTGCCCACCAGCCTTTAGACTGCTTGCGCGTACGCAAGATACGCCATGCCAAACTATTCACTACTGCCCACGACAGTACCAGCCACAACAAGGCATAACCACCCGCATATTTCAATCGTTGGCGTACATCTTCATTACGCTCTTCTAGCGTACCTATACCTACAGCAGCCTGCTCCAATGCCGGATAATCTCGCACTGCTTGCCCATCTACTAACTGTGACTCTTTGAAAAATAAGGTGAGCGAGAACGGTGCCGAATACGTACGCTCTACTTTGCTTAAACCCGTAGCGTCCAACACATCATCTAATACAGATCTAGCAATAGGCGCGTAACGCTGCGGCGCATTCTGTGCGCTATCCAATGCAGGTAACGCCTGACGATAATGGATAGAGTCCAGCATGCCCACCGTCACGAAGCTAAGCAATACCACGGCAGCGGCAGCCGCAGAGGGTGTGCGCCAGACACTACCCCACGCAGCACGTAACGCCGTAGTACGACGCACATGCCAGACGTAGCCTAAGGCCGCTAACAACGCCAACCATAGAAAAATATCGGTCCAGAGCAAAGCAAATTTAGGCATGATCATGACCCAGTGCAGAATAGCTGCTCAACATTTATTCAAACCGGACACGAGGGTCCACCACGGTATAGGAGATATCCGCCAAAATCAGGCCAACGATATATAAAGCCGAACCTAAGAACACCATCGCGCGCACAATGGATAAGTCTTGTGCGTTGATAGCATCAATGGTGTAGCTACCCAAACCAGGAATACCAAAGAAGGATTCAGCGATCAGGCTACCCATGAATAGCAACGGTATAGCCGAGACTGTTCCCGTCAAAATAGGCAGCATGGCATTACGTAATAGGTGTTTGAACAATACGGCTTGCTCAGATAACCCTTTGGCTCGTGCGGTACGTATGTAGTCTTTATAGGCCTCTTCCAAGAACAGGCTGCGATAAAAACGGGATTCCGCCCCCAATCTGGACATAATGCCCACCAGCACTGGCAGTATCAAAAACTTAATGTTTTGCATGCCATCTAGCCAACCGGAATACGGCACCCAACGCAAAACTTTAGCAAACATCCATTGCCCAGCAATGATGTAGAACAGCCCTGAGATAGACAGCAGCACCACACACACCACGACCCCAGTAAAGTCCACCGCCGTTGCCCGGAAAAACACCAACAACAAGGCAAACATAATGGATGCCCACAAGCCCAAAATAAAGGTAGGTATGGCTAAGGCTAAGCTGGGGCCCATCCGTTGTTTGATTTCGCGCGTAATGTCAGCGCCATTGTCAGAAAAACCAAAGTCAAAACGTAGCAATGGTACAGAGCGTTCGTAGAAAATGGTGTTGGTGAAGGCCTCGCTACCACTTGCTTCATCGTTATAAAACAAAGGCTTGTCGTAGCCATGTACGACTTTCCACTGCTCTACCGCTTCGGCACTCACACGCTGACCACCAATTGCTAACCGTGCCATATCATCAGGTGTGTTCACCGCAAAAAACAGCACAAAGGTAAGTAAATTCACTCCAAACAGAATCAACACACCGTACAGTAATCGACGCAGTACATAACGGATCATGGTTGCCTCTCCTTAGGTGACACGGCAACTGCGCGCACCGTTTGCTGCTCTCGTCTTTTCACCTGACGCCATAAATACACGGCTACGCCTCCGCCTAGCACTAACACCAGCCACAGCGGCCACCAGTACGGCTGATTCCAACGCTGCTGGAACACCACCCTACGCTCAGGATCTATACGTAAATATTGCAGCGTATTACGCACCATTTGCGAGGGCTTCAAATTGTGTACCCACGAATGAGCGGCTCCACCCGACTTGGGAAAATACCCAAACATCCACACAGCATCCTCTTGCAAGATAGACACCATCTTACGTATTACAGCTTCTTTTTCTGGGCCATCATCCAAATAACGCATCGCCCTGAAGAGCTTGTCGTACTCAGGGTTTTCGTAGTTAGCGGCATTTTCTCCACCATGCGCCACCTTAGCCTGTGGGCCATACAGCTGGAACAGGAAGTTCTCGGCATCTGGGTAATCGGCTACCCAGCCCCACAAAAACAGTTGCGCGGAACCCTTACTCATTTTTTCTTGAAAACGGTTGTAGTCGCTGGCACGTATTTCAAACTGCACACCAATAGCTTGTAGTTGCCTACGCATCCAATCCAAAGACGCGCTAGCACCCATACCTGTCATGGAGTCGTAGTACAAAATTAGCGGTGCGCCTGTCTCACTATTACGCCCATCTGGATACCCTGCTTTGGCCAGTAACGCACGAGCCTCGTCCAGCGAACGACGTCGCACCTGACCTGCCTCTGTGGTGTACACCGTAGGATTCATGCCCGCAGGCAATGGCTCATACCCCACCACGCCTGGTGGTAATGGGCTATGCGCGGCTTCGGCCTGATCATTTTGGAAAATACTGACGAACTCTTCCCAATCAAAGGCAATGCTAATCGCTTGACGCAAATACCGGTTACGCTCGGCCTGCTCTGGCGTGTCGCCCTTACCGACGATGGGGTCTAACCAGTTAAAGCCCATGTAAAACAAACTGGCTTCGGGCGCACTGCTTAACTGCAACGCACGCTCTTGGTATAAAAGCGCCTTTTCGGGCGAGTCTTCCGCTGCCACTAACATTGCCACCCCATACTCACCACGCTCTAGCTGTGGAATATCGTAGTAGCCTTGTAAAAACTTGCCCATTAGCGGCACGCTTTCTTTTTCTATGCTGAATATGGCTTTATCGATAAACGGCATAGGCTTACCGCAATCTTCTAGCAAGCCAGCTGCTTTGTCTTCCGCACTGCCTTCACAGGGGTACGGCTCGCCACGGAAATTCGGGTTGCGTGTAAGCTCATGCCTACGATTGGGAATGTACTCCGTCAACATATACGGCCCCGTACCTACTGGCCATCTACTGAATGACAAACCGTGCTGCGCCATCCCAGGCTGGTGATAAAAACGATCGGCTTCCCACGGCACAGGGGCCACAAAAGTCATCGCTAACCAATATTTGAACTGCGGATATTTACCCAATACGCGTATGCGTAACGTATGGTCATCTAGAGCTTGCACACCTGATAACTCGTACTTGCGCAAATCTAGCCACTGCTCGGCTGGCAGATTCTGATTAACGGTTTTTAGCTGCTCACCATAGTCACGCATGCCTTCCACATGCGCGGCCATAGTGGAGAAAATCGGCGACACCACTCTTGGGCTGGCCAAACGTTTAAAGGCGTACACCACATCGTCGGCCACCAACGGGCGCGTGCCACTCTGCGAAAAATCCGGAATGGCGTACTTGCCTTCTAGTTGCTCTGGGGTGATTGGCCAATAGCGATAATCACCAGACTCTGATCTAGCAAAAGCAGGATGCGGCTGATACAAAATATCAGGCCGCAGCCTAATGTCGTACACACTAATAGCCACTTGCTCACCGTCTGCATCGGAAGGCAAACGCTCACCTTGGGCATCCAAGTAATAGGGCTCTACCACCTCTACGGCCGCCCTAGGCATGAGCTTGTAGGGGCGCTCAAGATAGTGATAGCCGTATAACGGCTCATACACCGAGTAGGTGATAGGTGTCTCGTCACCAGAATAGCTGGTGGCAGAATCTAAAGTACGAGGCGAACGCTGTGTAAACGCGGTATAGAACACGTTTTCAGCCACCTGTTCTGACGGGTAGGGGTTATTCACCACCTCATCGCCGCAGCCTACTAGCCCTCCCACCAGTCCTACAACGACCACCAGCCAGAGTTTACGCATTAGTCACACTTCCTCTGTTGCCAGCATTGATAACGCCACACCCACGGTTCTACGGCTGAGGGTGCCTGCCATATGCCTTGTTTGTTTTTTTGCGCCTGCTGCTGCAGGTCTACCATGTTTTTGTCTCGCAAGAAACGACCACGTTTTTCTTGATTGGCCCATGCATAACCCGCCGCGACCAACTGACGATTCAGGCTAGTATCTTGGCCGGGTAGACTCACATCACAAATCTTTCTACCGTAATTATCTTCTTCATAGCAGTTGAGCTGCACGTTTTTGCCCCCTACTCGCTGATAGAGAAAATCTCTGGATGCTTGGGCATAAGGCTGACCGGGTTGCTCGTCGCTTTTATGCGTTTCGGGTGCATCAATGCTAGCCAACCTAATACGGTACTGCTGGCTTCCTACCTGCACCGTTAACGTATCGCCATCCGCCACGCGTACCACTCGCCCCTCTAGGACTTGTGACTCACCTGATGCTGCAGGGCTACTTGGCTCTACCGAGTCCGGTAACCATTGCTCCCACAACCATGACAGCATGATCAATGCCACAATCACCGCTGCACTCAACCCCGTCTTTTTTGCTTTAATTCGTTGCTGTTTCATCTGACCCATCACGTTGATTTCAGTTCCGGTAGTGCTTGATGATTATAAGTTCAACCACCCCTAAGTCCAGCGTCATAGCTCGCTTTTTTCACCTGACAGAAAATCCGTAATACCTGTTAAAGTAAAGCCTCATGTTGGCTTTCAATCACTGAATTACCCCCTATGCAACCTAGAACTCTTTGCGGCGCAGGCGCCCTACTACTCACTATTGGCGTTGCCGCTGGCGCATTTGGCGCGCATGCACTCAAAGCCATTCACGTTGACCTGCTTGCCGTCTGGCACACAGCTGTACTGTACCAATTGGTTCACGGCCTGGGCTTGATCGCCTTGGCCGCTGCACACCCCTTACTACAACCTCGCACCGCTGCTCTTGCTGGCCCTATTTTGCTAGCTGGCTCAGTACTGTTTAGCTTCAGTTTATATGCGTTGGTCATGTTCCAAATCCCATTTTTGGCCTATTTGACTCCGTTAGGCGGCCTTCTGATGGTGGCAGGCTGGGCACTGGTTGTAGTCGCTGCATGGACACGCCCTCGTTCCTAATCTGTTTATCAGGAGATTCTTATGTTTCAACCAGCCACGGCCCTGCAAACTTTCTTGCGTGGTTTGCCTAAAGCAGAGTTACACCTACATATTGAGGGCACTCTGGAGCCTGAACTGATTTTCGAACTGGCTGAACGTAACCATATCCCGCTGAACTACCCTTCTGTAGAAGCACTACGCGCCGCCTATCAGTTTCAGAATTTGCAGTCTTTTCTGGATTTGTATTACGCCGGCGCCAGCGTGCTAATACACGAAGCAGATTTCTATGCCATGACCATGGCGTACTTTGCTCGTATCCATGCCGACGGCGTGACCCATACCGAGATCATGTTTGATCCCCAAACACACACGGCACGTGGCATTGCAATGGAAACCGTGTTTGCTGGCATTGCCACGGCCTGTAGGGATGCGCAAGCAAAGTACGGCATTAGCAGCTATTTGATACTGAGCTTCTTACGCCACCTTAGCGAAGAAGAAGCCTTCACCACGCTAGAGCAAGCGCTGCCATTACGTGAGCAATACAGCGACCTGTGGATAGCCATAGGGCTAGACTCTGCCGAGCAAGGCAACCCCCCAGAAAAATTTGCTAAGGTATACCAACGCTGCAAAGAGTTGGGCTTCAGACTAGTGGCTCACGCCGGTGAAGAAGGTCCGGCTGACTACATTACTACTGCCTTAGATTTGCTTCACGTTGAACGCGTGGATCATGGTGTGCGCAGCGAAGACGACCCACAACTGGTACAACGCTTAATCAAAGAACAAGTGGCCCTCACTGTCTGTCCGCTGTCTAACCTAAAGCTGCAGGTGTTTGATACCATGCATCAGCACAACTTGGCAACGTTGCTGCGCCAAGGCGTAAAAATCACCATCAACTCGGATGACCCTTCCTATTTTGGTGGCTACCTACTGGATAACTACCTAGCCTGTGCACACGCGCTGGATCTGCACAGAGACGAGTTAGTCACCCTTGCCATGAATAGTTTTACCGCCTCATTCCTGCCTGATGCGCAAAAACGTGAATGGGTGGCTAGCATTCAGCGTTACGCAGCAGAACACTAAGCATGCCCATTTCGAGCACCGCTTTACCGCGTGATTTTTACCTGCAAGACACCATAGAAGTGGCCCAACAATTGCTAGGCCACTATCTAGTCTATGAACATGCTGGGCAAACACGCTACGGCCGCATTGTAGAAACAGAAGCCTATTTGGGCGCTCACGATTTAGCAGCACATAGTTGCCGTGGCGTGACACCTAGAACGCAAATCATGTTTGGCCCTGGCGGCTTTGCCTATGTGTACCTAATTTATGGCATGCATCATTGCTTCAACATTGTCACTGGCCCAGAAGGCCAAGGCAGCGCAGTGCTTATCCGCGCTTTAGAGCCTTTGGGTGAATTGGACACCAACACAGCAGGCCCTGGCAGGCTGTGCAAAGCCATGGGGATTACTCGCGAGCAAAACGGTTACGACCTGTGCAACTCTGCCTTGTATGTATGCCACCCTGACTCCGCTCTTATACATGCCAACGAAACATTGGTGACTGCACCCCGCATAGGCGTGGACTATGCAGGAGAATGGGCCTTAAAACCCTTACGTTTTCTACTGCAAGGCAATGCCTACGTTTCTCGTCCCGCTCCTAAAACAGCCTGACTTGCCCTGAATACTATGACTGCTACTACCCCAATAGATCCGTTACTGCAAATTGCTTTAGCACCATGGGTGCAAGTAGAACGCTTGCAACAAGTGGAGCGATCCGCCCAGCACATCACGCTTGATCTGTGCTTAGCCCCTTTGTTACTGCAACACCCTGAACACTACGCGCATAGCTTACACGCGTTGGCTGGCAGCGCCATGAGTTGTTTGGTTGAGGGTGCATTGCAGCCTGGTTTCACGCAACGTAACGTCGCTTTGCACGCCAGTTTGATTCATCCTGAACCCAGCCAAGTCGTGCAGGTGCAGGCTAGACTATGCCGACAAGGCCGTAGCGTCTCGTTTGCAGAAGCCAGTCTCTACAATGAAGACCATATTGTGATCGCGCATTACCAAGGCACTTATGCGCTATTGAGCGCCACACAATAGCAGAGGCAACTCTTGTCTACTCGCAAAAAAGTGGCGTGGTTAGCCCCCATAAAAAAAGCCCTTGCCATCATAGCAAGGGCTTTTTTATAAACATCACGCGATTAACGATCGAAACGCGCAGGGTCTAACAAGATACGGCGGTCCACATCCTGTATATCGCGCACACCGCACAACCCCATCGACACACTCAGCTCGTTTGCCAGAATTTCCAGCGCACGGGTTACGCCAGCTTGCCCTGCTGCACCCAAAGCGTACAGGAATGCTCTACCAATCATGGTGGCATCTGCACCCAGCGCCACAGAACGCAAAACATCTTGGCCGGAACGCACACCACTGTCTAACCAAATTTCAGTTTGATTACCCACTGCATCGGCAATAGCCGGCAAACATGCAATGGTAGAAGGCGCGCCATCTAACTGTCTGCCGCCGTGGTTAGACACCACAATCGCATCAGCCCCCGCATCTACCGCATGGCGAGCATCTTCGGCTTCCATAATACCTTTCAGCACCAACTTACCGCCCCAGCATTTTTTGATCCACTCCACGTCATCCCACGACAAAGTTGGGTCAAACTGCTGCTGCGTCCATGACGCCAAGGTACCCAGATCATCTACACCAGCAGCGTGACCAATAATATTGCCGAAAGTACGGCGTTTGGTTTTTAGCATACCTTGGCACCAGCGCAGGCGGGTCGCCAAGTTCAGCATGTTCATCAAGGTAGGACGCGGTGGTACAGACAGCCCATTACGTATATCTTTATGACGCTGCCCTAAGACTTGTAAATCCAGCGTCAGCACCAAGGCAGAACAATTCGCTGCTTTGGCTCTATTAATCAGTGCCTCGATAAACTGCCTATCGCGCATCACGTACAACTGAAACCAGAATGGAGCTTGAGTGTGCTCGGCCACGTCTTCTAACGAGCAAATACTCATGGTGGATAAGGTAAATGGCACACCAAAATCACGTGCAGCACGTGCTGCTAAGATTTCACCATCAGCATGCTGCATGCCTGTCAGGCCGGTAGGAGCCAGCGCCACAGGCATACTCACAGGCTGCCCCAACATGGTAGTCGCCAAACTACGACCTTCAATATTCACAGCTACGCGCTGCTTGAACTTCAGCTGTTGAAAATCTGACTCATTTTCTCTGTAGGTGGACTCTGTCCAGGAACCCGAATCTACATAGTCATAGAACATTTTAGGCACGCGACGGCGCGCCAACTGCTGAAAATCAGAAATACACGTAATCTTGGACAGATCTTCCACTTCGGCTCTCCAAAGGGCTCATAAATAAAGCAATACTACACACCTGACAACATGCAGGTATGCGAAAACATCAAGCGTAACGCTTGTACGCCGTACTAGGCCAGAGCAATCGCTAGAATTTTGCTGTGGAACACCTAAAATGGCGCACTTTTTTGCCCCAAAACCAGGTCGCAACGACCAAAAACTAGAAATTTCACAATAAATTCGCTTTGCATATCAAAAAACGTTGACACATTAAGAAATACAGTGCTATAGTTTCTTTCTCACAGCGGCTGTAGCTCAGTTGGATAGAGTACTTGGCTACGAACCAAGGGGTCGTGAGTTCGAATCTTGCCAGCCGCGCCATATTTAGTAAAAAAGCCATTTCTTCGGAAATGGCTTTTTTATTTCCTGCTCCCTAGCCTAATAGGCAGAGAATAAGTCCACAACACTGTTAGGCGCACCGCTTCCCAAGAAACGCTGCTGATTATCGGCAGTCTGTTTAGCAAAGCGAGCACTACGCTCAAATAACGCCTGTTCATACTCAGAGAGCGCACGCTCTGTATTATCAGGATGTTTGCACAAAGCCAGCGCCAACTCTGCTCCGTCATACATAGCTAGATTAGCCCCCTCACCCGCAAACGGCGTCATCACATGCGCGGCATCTCCAACCAAGCTCACTCCAGCAACACGCTTCCAACGATGCTCTATAGGTAAGGCACACAGAGGACGCACTATAGGTAGCGTGTCGCTGTGTATAAGTATGTGCTGCAGCGTCACAGCCCAATCAGAAAACTCACGCGCTAAGCACAGCAATACGTCAGACTTTTCAGTGTAAGCCGCCATGCGTGCACCCCAGCTTTCTGATTTATTGAGCGCAATATACGCACGTATGTCGCCATTCGCATAATGGTGGGCCAATATTGCTTTGCCCGGCGCTACCGCCATTAGCGTACCCTTCCCCACCAACTCGGCAATAGCCTTGTGATGCGCCCTGTGAGCATGCTGATAAATTTCAAAAAAGGTAGTGCCGGTATAAGCCGGTTTAGCGTTCGACAACAGAGGTCTAACCTTAGACCACGCACCATCCGCCCCAATCACTAAGCCAGCTTCGTAATGCGTACCATCCGAAAACGTTAATTCCTGAGTACCTTCAGAACGCGTACGAACCTGAGTCAGTTTACGCCCCCACTGGATACACCCAGCAGGCAGTGATGCAATTAATAGCCTACGCAATGCACCTCTATCTACTTCAGGTTTACTAGAGAGCAAAGAACTGGGCTTATCCCACAAGATATGCCCATGCTTGTCTGTAATACGCTTGGCATCTTCCCCAGGAAGAATCAACGCCAAAAACTCGTTATACAGCCCGGCTACCTTCAGAGCTAATTGGCCGTTGTACTCATGTATATCCAACAGCCCGCCTTGATCCCGTGCGTCAGGAGAAGCCTCGGCCTCAAAAATCGTGGTCGTTATTCCATTTACCCATAGCACACGAGCAAGCACTAACCCACCCAATCCAGCACCAATAATGGCGATAGGCGACGTTGTGGATGATGAAGAAAAAGTAGAAGTCATGGCGCGTTCCTAGTGTTATGAACCGTGATAACAATTCATAAAAAACCGACACAAGTCGGGGGAGACGCTGGCCACTATCGCAAGCAATGCGAAGAGACGTGTGCGCGGCTGTTATAGAGTGAATGCCCTATGCTTTACAGCCGTTTTTCGCGATTATTAAAAAATTCTAGCACAGCAGCAACCTAACACTGCTGCTCTATTAGTGTTTTTCTGACAGCTCTATACCATTGCCATCGCCAAAGCCATCGTGCACCCATGCCACAACAGGCACGGCATAGCTCCAGCCACCGGCTTTCCACCAGCACTCGGCAAACCATGCTTGCGTCGTATTGGCGGCAATGGCTAAGCCATCAAACTCTTCATCGAGAAAATAGTCTTCATGGAAGGTATCCATCTTCTCTAAGCCTACGGAAAGCTCCATGGCTCTGCCAGCGAAGATAGTAGGATCTTTATTATCGACTTTGTTATTGTCACCGCTGTAGTAGATCCACGCAGATGGGGTTTCCAAACCGTCTTCACCAAAGAAAATTTGTACTTCAGCACTGCACACAGTATCGGGCACAGGTAGTGTGAACAACGCACGTAACTCGTTGATAAGATGCTTTGAGGACTTTTCCAAGCAGCGTCTATAACGGGTTTGAAATTGCGTTTTACTTAGCCCAAATGGAACCATGCGTAGATACTCCTAATGCAGCGATAAGGCGTCTAGCCACTAGATAAGGCTGCATCATAACATTCGACTTTGGCACATCCACACGGCCTTCAACACTGCCGTATACCCTATCTAGTAAAAATTTCTTGCGCCGGTATTATATTTAGTGTTATAGTTTACTTCTCACAGCGGCTGTAGCTCAGTTGGATAGAGTACTTGGCTACGAACCAAGGGGTCGTGAGTTCGAATCTTGCCAGCCGCGCCATATTTAGTAAAAAAGCCATTTCTTCGGAAATGGCTTTTTTATTTTCTACTTCGTTAACACTCTCTGCGTGCCGTATACGCCTAGACGATTTACGACACGCCGTTAGTCTCTGACTACTCTGTAGTGGGTAGCGGTAACAAACCCAACGCTTTCAAATGCGGTTCTTCATAAACGGAGTCTTCCGCTGGGTAGCGCAAACCCTCTACCCCTTTGATTTTGGCATTCGCCCAAATAATGCTTTCCCCTGCTGGCAAGCTATCCACATCCGCCACATACAACGGATCGTTAAACGCCTGCAATGGCGGCACAAAACTCCAGCCGTTCTGTGTAAAAGCCTCTATCACGTCAGGAATAGTCTCGGCATTAATACGGTTAGTATGCAGCAGCAACACATGCGCGGGGCGTCGTTCCAGCACCTGCATGGCCAGGCTGTCGTAATACGTGGCGCGATCCAGCAAATGTTCTATGTAAGCGGCCTGCACTTGCTGCGCTTTGGCGGGTTCCCCTGCGTCCATCCATGCCGAATAGACTTGGTTGTAATACCAGTCACTAGCATCAATGGAAACTGGTGCCGCTTTATACCCGTGCTGACGCATCCACTCACGTATGCCATCACGCTTTTCTACGGTATCGCCTTCTTTAAGATAAGGAAAACGTAGCATGGGCATCCAGTTAGGCAAGGTATTTAGCACCACATCAGCCTCGGCCACATCCGCGATAAAGTCATTCAACGACAACTGAGGGGACGCCAAACTTCGGTGCTTAGAAGTATGGTTGCCAACGGCATGCCCTTGTTCGCCCCATTGCTGTATCAGCGCTAAACCTGCCTCGCCACCCAAACGATCTAATGCGGGAAACACCATTGCTGTGATGTTGGTGTTTTTCAAACCATCCAAAATAGCCTGATTCCAACTCGCTGCTAGCGGCTGCTTATCGGGATTCAAGCCATCATCAAAGGTCAAGCTTAAGGTTTGCGCAGCACCGGTAGCAGACACCACCACCAACGATACTGCAGAGATAAATCGAAGGGCTTTTCTCATCACATCGTAGCCATAAAAAGCAGAGATCAAAATAAAAAGGCCCACAGTACTGTGGGCCCAACCATGCTACAAATTTGGCTTTAGAAACTCAACCACTATATGAGTAACTTTACTCATACGGCTACATCTGCCCTTTCTAGTGCCGCACTGGTTGCACGCCACGGTGCAAACACCATCACACTCAATGCCGCCAAGGCTAATACGCTGAGTGCTCCGTAGGTCATCACCCAACCAAAGCCATAAATCAGCGCGGCATGCACGGCATCCAGAGGCGCTGATATGTGTGCCAGCAACTCAGCATTTTGCTCTACAGCTGTCACATCACCCGCCGCTATTTTTTCGGCCAAGAAGCGTGTTTCGTCACTATCTACCACATACAGAGTCTCTACCAGATACGCTCTAATGCCCTCTACCAACACCAATCCCATCACAGCAATATTGAATGCCAAGGAAATCATTCGGCCACTAGTGTCAGCACCTGAAGCCATGCCAGCTCGGTCGGCAGATACTGCCGCCGTGATCGTATTGGTAGCCGTAGTATTCGTTAAACCCAGCCCTATTCCCGCAAGCACACAACCTGGCAATATCCACCATCCTGGCTGGGCAGAGATACTGCCTATTTTCATTAATACAAAGCCCAAGCCTATAGTAGACAAACCCAAAGGAATCACCACGCCAGGCTGGTACTTCAATGACAGTCGCTCTGCCACAGGGGGTATAAATAAGGTGGGTAAGGTATAGGCTAATAACGCCATACCCGTCTGTACGCTGTCGTAACCTAATCCCACATGGAAATAAATAGGCAGGTAAATGATAAACGGCCAGAAACTAAAGTTTTGACCCATAGAGCCCAATAGCGCTCCTGAGAATTTACGTATTCTGAACACCGAAAACTCAATCATCGGCCTAGTGGCTAAACGTTCTGCGACGATAAAACCAATCACACTGATGGCAGATAGCGTAATGATCCCTAGAGCCGCAGCACTACCAAATCCTAAGACTGGACCTTGTGTAACGAATAGTACCAAGCAAAATACCGCGACGGATAAGGTCACAATACCGGCTATATCTAAGCGTGTGGCGTTTGGATCTACCGACTCTTCTACACCCACAATGCTTAGTACCAACGTTAGAACGGCCAAAGCCCCATGAATTAAAAACACCCACTCCCAACTCGCTAAGGCCAAAATTGCACCACCCACGATGGGACCAAAACCTAGCCCGGCACCAAATATAATGCCCCACCACGCAAAAGCCTTGCCGCGCTCTACGCCATCGCGAAATTGACTGGATAAAATCGCGATTTGGCAGATCAACATCATGGCTCCGCTTAATCCCTGCAAGAAACGCGCCACAATTAGCACCGCTGCACTTTCAGTCAGACCACAGATAAGCGAGGTAATGCCAAAGGCTACGATGCCAATCACAAAGACGCGTTTACGCCCATAACGATCCGCTAACGTGCCCACCGCCATCAAAATAGTCGTCATCGCAATGGTGTAGGCTGCCATCACCCACTGCAATTGCCTAAAGCTCGCCCCCATCACCTGCTCTATGGTGGACAAAATAGGCGGCACGCTGGAGATTTCCAAACCCAGCATCAACGCGGATAAACACACCGCAATCAGGGCAAATTTGCGCTGCTGTAAAGGTGAAAGTGACATCGATAAACCTTTGAGAAAAACGATAATGCAGACACGCATTGTGGCGTGCCATCACAGGCTACCGATCTTAGTCATCCCACAACCATTCATCAATGCTATGCTTGAACATATCAGTAACAACAAAATTGAATAGATATGAGTAAGCCAACGCTGGATGTGGACTCTGTACAGGCTTTTATTGCTATTGCGGATTTCCAAAGTTTTACCCGCGCTGCGGAAGCGCTAGGCAGCACACAAGGCGCAATCAGCGTGAAGTTAAAACGTCTAGAGGATAGGCTGGGCTACAAACTGCTGGAACGCACGCCACGCCAAGTACGTCTTTCGGCATCAGGTGCGCTGTTTCTGCAACCTGCCCGTGATTTCATTGTGGCGCACGATCATGCGGTACAAGCGTTATCGTGCGAGTGCAGGCGCTTTAGGCTAGGTATAGCCGAACATGTGGCTGGCCCTGAAATCCCCACTCTACTGGCTCGACTCAATGCACGCGACCCTGCCTTAACCATCGAAGTACGTATAGAAAACTCGCGCTCATTACTGGATGCCTTTGATAACGGCGAGCTGGATGCCGTGATTGTTCGACAAGAAGATGATCGTCGAGATGGGGAAGACTTAGGGCCAGAACACTTTGGTTGGTTTGCGGCTCCTACCTTTCATCAACCGCCAGGCACACCATTACGCCTAGCTGCTCTAGCACCGTGCTGTGGTGTACGTGATATTGCCACCCGTGCCTTAGAAACAGCCGAACTAGATTGGAGCGAAGTGTTTGTAGGTGGTGGCCATGCCGCGGTCATGGCAGCGGTATCTGCCGGGTTAGCCATTGCAGCGTTTTCGTGTCGTTTAGCTCCCGCCGACACCATCGAGGTGAGTCAACGTATGGGCTTACCCCCCCTACCCTCATCACGCATTATGTTGCATTCAACGCTGACCGACACCCGATCACGTGAAGCCTTACGCACCTTAGCTGCTGCTTACAGAGAGCATCGAGCACCGGCGTAATCCCCAAAAACTCTATTAGCTTACGTCCAACAAAAAGGCCACCTCTGCTGAGGTGGCCTACTGCTATATGCTCTACACAACCATTAGAACGTAATGTTTGTGGACAACCAGAGGCGTCGGCCAGGCTCAACCATCCTATATTGGTTGGCGTAGGAGTTACCTTCTCGCTGGTAATCTACGGTGTTGGTATCAAACACGTTATAAACCGCCATGTTTAAGGCTACATTTTTATTTACTCTGTATGTACCACCTACATGAGCCAACGTTAATGATCGGTAATAGCGGTTGCTACCGTTCTCTCCCTGATTATCACGATAACGCTTCCCTCTGTATTCCAAACGTGTCCACAAGCTTAAGGCGTCATCTGGATACCATGTCAGCTTAGCGTTGAACATGTTTTTGGGGGTTGAGGTCAGTGGTTTACCATCGTCAGCATGGCCTGGGTATTTAATCCTGCTATAGGTATATGTGTAGTTAGCAGAGATATCCAGGTTATCGGTAATCAAATATTTAGCCTGTAGCTCTACCCCGCGAGTGACGGCCTTGGAAAGGTTGGTACGTCTACTGAAGGTAGCTTGCTCCACGCCGTTATCATCCGTCCAACTACCTATGTCCACACACTCCTCATTCATTGGCCTGTCAGCACCTGTATAGCGGCAATTCCATACTCTTTCTGACTCCAACTTATCTTTGAAATCAGTATTGAAGACGGTAGCCCCAACAGAGAAGTTGCTTAGGTTGTCATAGATAAACCCAATCTCAGATGACGTACTAGTTTCGGGTTTCATGTCAGGATTACCACCAATAATTGGCCGTGTTCCCTGCCCCCCAACGTTCTGTATACCTGGCGCTAATTCATTAACTTTTGGCGCTTTAAAGCCTCGGCTAATACCACCTTTGATGGTCCAGTTTGGTGTTGTGTTCCACACCACATACGCACGAGGGCTAAAGTGGCCACCATACCAATTATGGTGATCGTACCTAGCACCTAGTGTCAGGCTAAGATCATCTGTTAAGGACCACTCGTCCTCTGCAAAGATCCCCCACTGCTTGTGCTCCATAGGGCTGCCCACCAAAGTGTCCGTCATTTTGGCAGACCACCATTGCCCACCCAACGTAAACATATGGTTATCCGTGCCTAATGGAGTGACCAATTTAGTGTCAAACACGATATTACGGATTTTCAAGTCACGTGGGTCATTAGGCCCTGTGCCTGGCGGTCGGTGTTGAGGTGGCAACACCTCTGGAATCAGCCTACCAATTGTCTCGGTAGTGTTATGCATGATGCTGCTATCCCACGTACCAAAGCTGTAGCGGCCTGTGTGCGCTAGCGTGTAAGAGTCACGATGAAAGCGTAGTGCATCACTTGAATAACCCCCATTCCAGCGCCCCATCGCACCACAACGCCCTAGGTTAGTGGTATTGGGTGCGCACCAAGAGTTGTCGTACTTTTGTCTGGACCACGTACCTTCCAGCACAATGTCATGATCCTTAGTAGGCGTCAGCGCAAATCGTAAACCGGTATCGTAACGATGGTTAGGAACTTTATTACCGCTAAAAGTAGGTGTGACCTCTTTGCCATCGTCATTGGTATAGGTGACATTGTTTTCTTGATTGTTGACATAAGCACCACGCACAGACATGCCTAGTAACCCCTGCTTCAACGGCCCATCAATATAAAAATCCCCAGAGGTGTTATTACCAAACTCAGAATCAAAGTTGATGGTGGTACCAAGGTTCACTGCCCCACGCCACTCATCTGAAATTTTGCGGGTAATGATATTAACTACACCGCCCATTGCATCCGCACCATACAGTGTGGACATGGGCCCCCTAATCACTTCTATACGTTCAATTGCAGAAATAGGTGGCAAGAAGTTGTTTTCGGTACGCTCGAAACTATTGGGCTGTACATTACCTACACTGTTCTGCCTACGCCCATCAATCAGAATCAACGTGTAGTCTGCAGGCATCCCTCGCATTTGTATTTGTAGACTACCCGATTTATCTGTGCCATCAGTAACATCAATCCCCTCTACATCTCGCAAGGCCTCAGCAATGGAATGAACAGGACGTTCTTCTAAATCTTCCCTGGTGATCACAGAAATAGAGGCAGGTGCATTCTTAATCTTCTGCTCAAAGCCTGACGCCGTCACAACGACTCTATTAAGCTGTGTAGCCATATTGTTTGACTGTGCCACCACAGCATTTGCTGCGAAAGCACCCGCCATCAATACAACTAGCCGTTTTGGTTCTACCATAAACTTCATTTCAACTTCTCCTAAATCCCATCATTCACCATCCAACTGACGGTAACTCTCTCTCCCCAAAAAGGAACTAAACAATAACAGTTATCATTATCACTATCAATCTCGATTGTGTAAGCCCTAGACATATCTAGATTGGAAGTTGTGAACCTTAGTTACAAAGGCGCAGCACTGCCTATGAGCTCTTTGCGCTCAACCATAAAAAAAAGCCCCAAAAAGGGGCTTTTTTGTTTGCTACGTGACGACTTAAAACTCTATGCCTAGGTTAGCGCGTACACCGTGGTCATTGCCATCGCTACCCAACTGACCTTGGTATGACACACCCAGCGTTACCGACCGACTGAGTTTCAAGCCCAAACCAGCTTCCAATACCGCACTGTCGCGAGACAGAGGCACACCATACACTGTGAAGGCATTACCAGCCGAGAAGCGATGTGTGGATTCTGGAGTCACACCACCAAGGGTATGGCGCCACCCAAGAGAAGCATTGGCCATCACAGTGGTTGCACCCACATCCATTTCAGTACTGAAGCGTGAACCCAATGTCATGTAACTGATATTGGTATTGTCGCTCTTCACTTTCAGTGCTGCATCGCCACCACGCTCGTTAAAGCTACTGCTATGCAGATTCACGTAAGCCAAGTTAGCAAACGGTTCCAATTGCACAGAACCCGCATCAATGTTGTAGCCTACGTCAGCAAAGATCTGTGTAGTACGTGCTTTTGGCGAAGACTTCAGATCGTCAGAGAAACCAGGAATAGAAACTGAACGCGTTGCGCGCATGTCATGCCAAGTATGCGCTACCCCCATACGTACACCCAAGTTATCCCACTGACCACCACCGTATAAACCTACGTGGTAGTTATCGCTCTTATTCGTGCTGCTTACATCATTAGCATCGGCTTTGGTGTAGCTGTAACCCGCCAATGCGCCTACGCGGAATGCACCATCACCAAGCGGTGTGTCAGCACCGACCAAGAAACCGTATGTACGACGTTTAAGTTTGTGCGCATTGCCGTCGCTATCGGTATCCCCCCAGTTGCCGTAAGTCTGCATCCATGCAGCCGTACCTGTGGCGTTAGCCTGAGCGACTTTTTTGTCAGCCATCACCGCACTACCACTACTACCTGCACCACCAAAAGCGGAGCGCATACGATCTGTAGCGGCATCACGTACAAAGCGGCTATCGTCAATCAGTGCTGTTTTGGTAGAGGCGTAGATCTCGCCAGACAAGGCATCTAAGCTGCGCTCAATCAGTGCTGAATCGTTAGGTAATTTAGCGATGGCCGTGTACACACTATGTGTAGAGGTAGACCCCATGCTATCAATACCTCTGGCAGTAGCACGCTGGTTAGGTGTTCTACCACGCGAGTCAAAGGTATCACCATTACGTTTCAAGATCAGTTGTACTTCGCTATCGCTGTAGTTGTATTTCAGCTCTGGGTTCAAGAACGCGAAGTTAGATTTCACGCTATCAAAGGTACCGTTTACCGAACCATCTGCAGTCAGGATAGTGTAGGCCGCGTTCAACTGGTAATTACCTGTTTCGCCAATATGGGCAACCCCACCCGACAATGTCGCATTACCTGTGACGTGTACCAAGTCAGAGGCTGTACCCACTGGGTCAACTTCTACATCAAAACGTGAGCCAGACTGGAATAGCAAGTCGCCATCTACCGTCAACTTGCCAATAGAGTTACCAGGTGACAGTACGCCACCTTTAGCAATGGTCACGGTTGCACCGTTACCGCTACCAATCGTGCCAGTACCAGCCAGCGTTGCGCCGTCAGCAATCAAGGCTTGTTTAGCACCTAGCTTGCCATTCACGGCCAACACACCGCTATCTACGTTTACTTGACCGTTAAAGGCAGAGCTGTCGCCAGTGACTTGCAACATGCCTGCGCCTTGTTTGCGTAGTTCACCTGTACCCGCCAATTGACCTGCATACGCTGCATCAGCCGCTTGGTTCAGCGCCAAGGTTGCGCCGGAAGCAATGTTTGCATTACCCGCAAAACGCTCTGCTGCTGTCGCCAACTGACCAGCCTCTACATTCCAATCCAACGCGGATTGGCCTGCGAGCGTCAACGTACCTTGCCCTTTTTTGACCATGCTCCCTTTCTGGTTGTTCAAGGCCAGAATGTCGTTAGCAAACGTAGCATCAGCGGCTTGATCCAACACAACCGTACCGGCGTTAGCAATATGCCCAGACACGCTGCCAGCTTGCGCCACCAACGTACCTTCTTGCACCAGTGTGTTGCCATAGGCGTTGGCGGTGTTGCTCAACGCTAACGTACCTTGGCCTGTTTTTAGCAAATCGCCTTTACCCGTTACTGCACCGTCTACGCCCATCGTTGCACCAGCGGCTACCGCAACGCTACCGGTTTTGTTCAAGGTGAAATCGTGTGCAGTGTTCAGTGATGCTGTAGCAGCCAAGCTACCGCCTTCAAACACTACCGCACCACTGTTTGCACCCAAGTTAGCAGCACTGCTGATTTGAGTAATACCACCACCTAAGGTGGTGTCGCCAGCATAGCTATTTGTGCCTGCCAGTGTCAGAGTACCGGTGCCTACTTTAATCAGGCCACCAGCACCGCTGATGTCACCTTGCAGGCCCAGTTCTGTGCTTGCTGCCACATCTACAAAACCTGTTTTGTTCAGTGCAATTTCACGCCCTGAGTTGAAGGACGCTGTCGTTGCCAAACCACCGCCATCAAACACCATGTTAGGGGCTGTACCCAGTCTTGCATCGCTATCGATTTGCAGCGTACCGCCTGCAATCGTGGTGACACCGGCGTAGTTGTTCGCACCACTCAACACCAAGGTACCGGCACCGGCTTTAGTCAAACCACCCGCGCCATCAATGATGCCTTGCCAATCCACTTTGGTATCGGCAGCCACATTCACAGCGGCTGTTTGTTGCAAGTCCATATGGCGGCCGGAATTAAAGGAGGCTGTAGTCGCCAACCCACCGCCATTCATGACCAAATTACTGCTTGCTGCACCCAGGTTTTTATCGCTGGAAATAGAGAGCACGCCACCTTGCACTAAGGTATCGCCGGTGTAGCTGTTATTGCCACTTAACACCAACGTACCAGCACCTGCTTTGGTCAGTGTTTTACCATCCCAACCAGTCTGTGGGTTTGCGGTTTGGTCACTAAGATCAGTGCCTACCAAGAACTGCTCAGCAGCAGTTGCTAGTGTGAATGTACCGTGCGCGTTATTGTTATTCGCCAACCAGCTCAAGCCGTACTTAGCGAAGAACTGTTTGCTATCAGCAGACTTACGTGTACCCACGGTGAGGTAATCCACCACACCGGATGCACCACCTACGTTTACTGAGGCAAAGTCACCATTAATACCGTTAGTGGTATCAATCACTAGTACTTCTTGCTCACCCGCTTGAGACACGCCATTAAGCATAAAGTTAACGTCGGAACCCAACTGTACGCTCTTAGCCGTTAACACCGCACCGTTATCCATCGCACCCAGCGACAAACTCGTGTCATTGGCCATGTTCACGTCACCAGCTACGGTCAATGTCGCTGGGCCCATTACGCCCAATGCACTGTTTGCACCGCTAACATTCAAATCACCTTGCAAACTATTGGCGGCGTTAGTGGTGCCATTACCGTATTCCAATGCACCGCCTGTTACTTCAGCGCTAGAACCTGCGGTACCCAACACCACCAATTTGCCTTCAGACACTTTGGTATGGCCGGTAAAGCCTGTGTTTTGTGCACTCAGTGTCAGCTCACCTGCACCAGTTTTCTCTAGACTACCAGTACCCGAGATTGCACCCGTAAAGGTAGCATTCGTAGCTTGAGCGAACTCTACTGCGCCATCGTTTTTCAGATTACCCTTAATAGCTGCAGCCTCACCTTTCAGCAAACCTGCTTGTACTTCTGTGTTGCCATAGGCATTGCCACTGTTCTGCAAGTGCAGCGTGCCAGCACCTTTTTTCACCAAATCACCTGCGCCACTAACCTTGCCAGACACAGCCAATTCGGTGCCGCCTGCTACGTCAACACCACTAGTCTTGCTGACTTGTAGATCGCGTGCATTCGTAAACGACGCTGTCGTTGCCAAGGTACCACCGCTTAAGGTGATGGCATCGGTGCCTGTACCCAAGTTAGCTGCACTCGCTACCTGTAACGTACCCTCAGCAATATCATGAGAGATCGCGCCATTGGTACCACCTAGCGCTAGCGTACCTGCACCTTTTTTCAGCAAGGTTGTACCCGAGCCTTTGACATCACCTTTCCAGTCCACAGACATCGCTGCAGCTACCGATACGGTGGCGTCTTCTTGCAGATCTAGCTCACGCTGCGTTGCAAAACTGCCTGTAGTAGAAAGCGTTGTGCCTTGGCCTGCGATCTGTACTGCGC
>SRSN01000199.1 GCA_004791645.1 Alcaligenaceae bacterium 429 | reverse complement strand
TGTCTGAGCCGCCCTGTGTGACGGCTCAGACTGCCAATCACCTCCCAACGCACGAAAAAGGCTCACTGCCGCCAATAAGCGCTCAGCCTGACGCCGTGCAATGGCATCTTGCGCTGCATATAGGGAACGCTGTGCATCCAACAACGTCAGCACGGTTTCCGCGCCCTCTTTGTATCGTGCCTGAGCCAAAGAAAAAGCACGATTCGCCTGAATCAATACATCGTTTTGTGCATCCCATTGCTGCTGAGTACCCGCAACAGCATCCAGCGACATCTGCACATCGGCAAACCCGTGAAGAATGGCTTGCCTATACTGCGCCAGCATTTGCTGACGCTGCGCCTGAGCAACGTCGTGCCCCGCCGCCAAACGCCCTGCGTTAAAGATAGGCGCAAGCAGACCACTCGCCACAGAATAAACCGGATTAGCGAGCACACGTGATAACTCGCCATCTACACCACCCACTTTCGCCGAGAGCATCAAGCTAGGCAGCATCGCCGCACGCGCGACAGCCACATTGCCATCTGCTGCCAATAATCGTGCTTCGGCCGCTTTGATGTCGGGTCGTTGCACTAACAGCTCAGATGGCACTCCTACTTCCAGAGTTGGTACGCTCATCGCCATCAGATCCATAGTGGTGGAATCAGGCTTCGTACTTGTTCCCAACCACAGCGCAAGCAACACCTCTGCCTGCGCTGCCTGCTGGCGCAGCAATGCGATACTCACCCGCTGATTTGCCACCAAAGTTTCTTGTTGCGCCAACGCCAATGGTGACTCTAACCCCTCCTGTACGCGTGCACGTACCAAAGCGGACACGCGCTGTGCGCTGTCCAAGTCAGACATGGCAATCGCAAGCTGTTGCCGCAAACTCTGCATCGTTATCCATGCAGTTGCTGTCTCAGCACT
Organism: Alcaligenaceae bacterium 429; assembly: GCA_004791645.1. Taxonomy (GTDB): domain Bacteria; phylum Pseudomonadota; class Gammaproteobacteria; order Burkholderiales; family Burkholderiaceae_B; genus Paenalcaligenes. Next base: position 4,905 of record SRSN01000199.1, on the reverse strand, counting down.
CACCGTCAACGCCACCGTCGTAGCGTCCAACTCACTGGCCACCGCAGTGAATACTGCCGACTCTCGCTCGGCCTGTAGACCGCCCCATAAATCCACTTCGTAACTGGCCGTCAAACCCAGTGCAAAATTTGTTCCCGCCGTTTCTGCCCGCCCGCCTATACGATCCTGGCGAGAAGCATCTAGGCTAGCGGATACGGTAGGCCAACGTGACGCACCCACCATACGCGCCATTGCCCACGCCTGTTCTAGCCGTGCGGCAGACGCCGCAATATCTTGATTATTTGCCAATGCTTGTTCTACCACCGCCGATAACTCTGGGCTACCGAATTGCTCCCACCAATGCAGGGAAACCGATGGGCTTATAGGCTCACTATGTTGAGGCGTCGGTACCCTATGCCATTCTTCGGGTAACGTGGGTAGTGTGTGGTCCGCCGTCGGAGGAACAGCACACCCCGCCACCAAGACAGAAGCAGCGATAAGCGGATGCCAGAAAAAAGAAGTCTGCATATTATTCCCCCGCCAATGCCACAACAGGATCTAGCTTCGCCGCCTGACGAGCAGGCATGATGCCAAAGATCACACCTGTTCCCAGCGCGCAGAAAAACGCCACCAACATGGCTCGTACAGAGAAAATCACAGGCACGCTCCACAACATCAGCAAAGCGCCTATTGCCAGCCCAATCACGACTCCAGCCACACCACCGGTACAAGACACCACCACGGCCTCACTCAAGAACTGTAGACGTATGTCACGCTGACGCCCGCCTGTTGCCATACGAATACCGATTTCCCGCGTGCGCTCTTTCACCGACATCAACATGATATTCATCACCCCAAGCCCACCCACCACCAGCGATATACCGGCGATCAACGCGAGCAGCATTGTTTGCTGTCGCATGACTTCTTTTTTGCCCTGAACCACGGCTGCACTATTGCTCACTCGAAAATCATCTGCCCGCCTGGTCTGACGCATCACATGCTCTATGTCTTTCACCGTCTGATCCAAGGCATCTAAATCATCCACCACCACTGAAACATAGCTCAACTGAGGTTTCCCAAAGATGCGCTGACTGGCGGTGGAGTACGGCACCAGCACCAGATCGTCGTCATGACTGCTACCACTGACCAAGCCCTTTTCGGCTAGCTCGCCAATCACCCGCAACGGTGTGTTATTCAACAAAAGGTACTGACCGATGACATCCTGCGGGAGCACATCAGGAAACAGTCGTTCTCTAGCCACTTTGCCCAATACCACAACGGGCGCAAGTGCCTCATCATCCTCGGGCGTAAAGAACACCCCATACTGAACGTCCCAATTCAATACCACGGGGGCATCGGCGGTAACGCTCCACACGTCTGTGGCAAAGGTTTCCCCACCCGCTCGCAGCAACGTTGACTCGGCCAGATAAGGCATCGCAATGCGTACGTTAGCGACCTGCTCCAACACCTTCGCATCCCGTTCGTAGAACTCCCCGCGCAACCCCGTTGTCGCATCCACATCTGGGCCCACATACATACGGTGCGTTCCCCAGAGAGCTATTTGTTGCAGCAGTTTCTCGTTATTTCCCTGCCCTACAGCCACCAGCACAATCACTGACGCCACGCCGATAATGAAGCTCAACAGAGTCAGGAAGGTACGAAAACGACTCACCCACAGAGCACTCCAGGCGCTAGATAAGGTAGTTCCTATGTCTTGCAACCATGATGCTGACAACGCTTGTGTTCCTATACGACCAAAAGGCACACAAGATAAAGAACCCACAGCAGCCGCACTCGCGGTAGTAGGCATCGCTGTTTCCGCAGCGGCCAAACTGGGTTGCTCTTGCCGCGTTGGCTGTACGGCATCTTCAACAATCTCACCATCGCTAATACGCACGATACGCTGTGCCTGCGCTGCCACCTTGTCATCGTGAGTGATCAGAATCACGGTATGGCCCGCAGCGGCCAACTCATTGAGCAACACCATGACTTGCGCGCCGCTACGGCTGTCTAAAGCTCCCGTGGGTTCGTCGGCCAATATGACCTGACCGCCATTCATTAAGGCCCGCGCAATCGATACGCGCTGTTGCTGTCCGCCCGAAAGCTGTTGGGGTCTATAGGTAGTTTTATCGCCCAGCCCCAGTAAGGTCAGTAGCCCTGTAGCCCGCTCTTCACGTGCTTGCGCTGGCACACCTGCATACACTGCTGGCATCTGCACATTGTGCAGTACATCCAACGTAGGAATTAGGTGATAGCCTTGGAACACAAAGCCAAAGGCCTCTCGGCGTAACCCAGCCAGTTCATCGGCGGACATCTGCGACACATCACGACCCATAAAACGGTAGCTACCTGAGGTGGGTTTATCCAAGCAGCCCAGAATGTTCATTAGGGTGGATTTCCCCGACCCCGAAGCACCTACAATCGCTACGAACTCTCCGGCCTGTATGGTCAACGAAATCCCGTGTAAAACCTCCACCGCAGGTGAGCCCTCTTTGCCACCGTACTGCTTGCGAATGTCAGTCAGTGCTATGAGTGCAGCCTTAGCTTCCGTATCACTTACCATCGCAACCTCTTGGCGCCGCTTTCCTCAGTAATACGCATCACCAATTCATCGCCCTCTTCCAAGCCAGAAACAATCTCAGCATACAAGCGATCTTTCATACCAATCTTGACCAAACGGGTTTGCAGGCTATCGCCCCCCGTCCACACTTGGGTGGTAAACACACCGTGATCTGCGGTAGGCCGTAGCGCCGCTAAAGGTGCAAGCACTACATTCTGTACACTGGCTTCAACGAAAAATACGCGAGCACTCATCTGCGGCATCAAGCTGCCATCGGCGTTGTCCACATCAAACAAGGCGGTATAGCTCACCGCCTTACTGGCAGACGCCCCCTCCACACTGCTTTCACCACTTTTCACCGGCGGCGCAGGCAATACCTGACGCAGTTCACTTTCCCAACGACGTGGCTCCCCTTGTGCATCCAGCAAACCTAGCGTCATGAAATACACAGGCATAGTAGGCTTCAACCTGCCCACATCGGCCTCTGAGGCCTCTGTCCAGACGGTCATGCTGGTCAGATCTGCCAAGCGCAACAAATTTGGGGTTTGATACGTGGCATTGAGCGTCTGCCCTTCACGCGCTTCTAGCGTAATGATTGTGCCGTCCATGGGAGCATAAATACGGGTATAACCCAACAACGCCTCATTCCCTTCTAGCGTGGACTGCGCACCCGCAAGCTGCGCCGTTAAGCTGGCAACTCGCGCTTGGGTGATACGTACATGGGCTTGCGCTTCTTGCAACAGCTCAATACTGGTGGCTTCTTGTCGCTGCAACCGCTGTTGACGAGCCGATTTAAAGGTAGCCAACTCTAACTCAGCCTCCTGCTCTGCTAACTGGGCACGCAGGCTTTCTAGTGTGGCGCGGTTGGCATTGACTGTCGCCATCTGCACGGTAGGATCAATTTCCAACAACAAATCGCCTTTGGATACGGTATCGCCCACTTCCACAGCAATATGCTTAATCTGGCCAGACACTTGCGCGCCCACATCCACGTAACGGTGTGGCTGTATTGTCCCCAAGGCCGAGACAGACAGCTCTAGACTGCCGCGTCGTACCGGCTCGGTTTCAATAGTCAGCTCAGTGCGCCACAACGTTCGCCAGAACAACAGCAGCAACAAGCCCAGGGCAAGCGCCGTCAGCAGGCGACGCGCCATGCGACGAGAAGGTATACCCATTTACATCATGCTCCATCAAATATCGTGTAAAGCTCGGGCACGTGGTAACGCAGACCATTGCTCGCTTGCCGCGCAACTGGTCTAACAGAAATACGCAGCACCCAATAAACGGGCGACAGTAAAACTGCCGCCCTGTTGGCTACATCACTTTTACTATTGCGTAGAAGGGTTACTGCCCCACTACGGTCACAGTGCGTCTAGATCCACACGAACCACCTGCTCCAGACCTTCTGGCTGCTTCACACTGACATACAGTCGTTGACCATCAGGCGTCACAGCGATGCTGTTGGGGTACACAGGCAGCGCGATACTATGTTTGATGGCGTAGCTTGTCGCGTCAATCACGCTTAGCGTGCCGCTTTCTCGACTCGCCACATACACTTCATCGCGAATGGGGTTATAGCGAATCCCTACCGGTGTTTCTCCTGTAGGAATGGTGTGCAAGATGGCACCTGTTTTCATATCAAACACTAAGGTGCCTTCGCCATTATTCAACTGGTTAGCAAACAGTCGCTCACCCTTGCTATCCAACGCGGTGTTGACCAGAAAGCGTCGTTTGCCATCAGTAGGCAGCAGTTTTTCAGGAATACGGTTTTCGCCTACTTGCTCCCAACTCTGCGTGTCAAACACGGCATACGCGGCGGTGCCACTGACCAGCAACTTATGATTCGCCGCATCCAAGGTCAAACCTGCCGTAGGCGCATCCATGCCGTGCAGAATGCGACTAGTTGAGAAGTTCTTACCGTCTATCACCCAGATAAAACCGCCATCGGTCACACCACTCACGATGATTTCATTGGCAGCTTCGTCCACCACGATCTGACGTGTATGCACTGCCTTGCCTTTAGCATTATTCACGCCATGATGCAGGGTTCCTTTAACCTCCCCCGTAGTGGCATTAATAGCTGTCACAGCGCCATCCAGCGTATGGCCGGCGTAAAGCGTATTGCTGCGTGTGTCCAGTGCCAGCGCAAAGGGTTTTAGTGGCAGATTGATTTGTCTCTGTACAGCCAGTGTGTTGGGGTCTAGCTGATAAACAGCACCGCCCCCGTTGCTAGAAAAATCAGCAGAACTCGCCACAAAAACCGCATTAGACACGGGGCTATACACCAGTTCGTAAAGCCCTTCCGCAATATCTTGTCGCAAGATAGGGCCTGACACTGGTGCAGAGACAACAGAAGGCGCCGCATT
>SRSN01000198.1 GCA_004791645.1 Alcaligenaceae bacterium 429 | reverse complement strand
TCTTTGGCGGTGACGTCAAAAGAGCCCGGTACGCTGCCGCCTAAGTCTGACCAGTGACCATTGGATTGGCTAAAGCCTAGTAAAGTAGTCCCTGAGAATATAGGGCGTATTAAACGCACGTCGTTAAAGTGGGTGCCGCCAGCATAAGGGTCATTGATGGCGTAGACATCGCCGGGGTGTATGTCGCCTTTAAAGGCTTCAATTACGGCTTTGCAGGTGAAGTGCAGTGTGCCTACGTGCACGGCAATATCCTGATTCCCTTGGGCAACGGAATTACCTTGTGCATCATGCAGACCGCTGGAAAAGTCACGGTTATAAATCACAAACGAGTAGCAGGTACGCAGAATTTGCTCTGCCATCTGGTCTACGCTGGTAATGAAGGAGTTCTTCAACACCTCAAAGGTGACGGGGTCCAACGTGGTGGATGTGGTTGCAGTAGTCATGATTCTTCTGCCTTTTAGAAACGGATGATAATGTTCAGGTAGTTGTCGATGTCAGCATGACATTGCGGGGGCACGACTACAGTGGAGTCCAACTGTTCGATCACGGCTGGGCCTTCTAGTTTGAAGCCGGCAGGCAAGTCAGTGCGTTCGTAAACAGGGGTTTGGCAGGCGCCAAATTTGGAAAACCACACTTCTCTATGGCTGACAGGGGTAGGAATAACCCCTGTTGGTTCGTGGCGTGGTAGCTCTGCTTGTGCGACTAAACCTACCGCTTTGAGGTTCAGGCGGAACACGCTAACAGGTGCATCCATACGGCGATAGTTGTATTCGCGTTCGTGTTCTTGGTGGAAGATATCAATCAAGCTATCCAGCGTTTTCACTGGACGTGGGGCCGGTATTGCCAACGAGCGCCATTGGCCTTGGTACATCATGTCTATAGTGCGTTCCAGCACCATGTCTTCTTCTTTTACGCCTTCATGCGTCAGATGCGAGACGGCTTCAGCTTCCAGGCGCTGGAAAGCAGACTCTAGTTCGGCTATATCCACCTCAGAGGCTTGCTTGATATAGCTTTCAGCAAAGTCGTGTTGGATATTGACGAGCAGGCAGCCCAGTGCTGAGGCCACGCCGGGGTTTGGTGGCACAATCACAGCAGGAATGGAAAGCTCTTGGGCAATGGCTACGCCATGTAGAGCACCTGCACCACCAAAAGACACCAACGCAAAGTCACGCGGGTCATAGCCTCGGCTAATGGACAGTAGGCGTACCGCGTCAGCCATGTTGGCATTGGCAACGTCGATAATGGCTTGGGCGGCATCGTGCAGTTCTAGCTTGAACGGTTCGGCCACACCTTGTTTAACGGCTTCATGGGCGAGAGAGGCATCCAGAGTGACCTGGCCACCTGCCAACCTCGTTCCTAATCTACCTAGTACGACGTTAGCATCGGTGTTGGTAGGCTGCATGTTGCCGTTACCGTAACAAGCTGGGCCTGGGTTTGCGCCGGCTGATTGGGGGCCATTTCGCAAAGAGCCCGCTTCATCCTGCCAGGCTAATGATCCGCCGCCTGCACCAATGGTCAGTACCTCAATACTGGCAAAGCGAATGGGGTAACCAAACTCAATGAACCAGTCATTGGTGATACGAGACTGCCCGTCATAAGCGAGGGACACGTCAGTAGAGGTGCCGCCCATATCCAAACCAATGGAGTTTTTGAAGCCACACAGCATGGCAATGTGGCGACTGGCAATCGCCCCTGCGGCAATACCAGAACCCGCTAAGCGTGCAGAAAAGTGCTCGACCGCTTCGGTGGTCATCACGCCACCGCCACTGTGTAACAGCAGCAGATCGCTTTCGTAGCCGCGACGTTTTAGTTCTTGTCCTAAACGTTTGGTGTAGTCCACGACCACAGGGCTGCAGGCCGCATTGATCACGGTGGTAGAGAAGCGTTCGTGCTCAAAAATCTCAGGCATCACTTCAGAGGACAACGAAATAGCGACATCAGGCATTTCTGCTCGCAGAATATCGCGCATTTGTTGTTCGTGCTGTGGATTCATGTAGGCATTCATAAAGCAGATAGCTACCGCTTTTACTTCACGACGACGTAGGGTACGAGCGACTTGCTTGGCTTGCTCTACATCTAGTGTGGTCACTACTTTGCCTTGCGCGTCTATACGCTCAGCCACGCAGAGTCGGTCACGGCGTTTTACGTGGGGTGGGGCTACGTCTTTGTAAATATCCCAGAGGTCTTCTTTGTTGGCCCTACGTATTTCAATGACGTCTCTAAAGCCTTCGGTACAGATCATGGCTGTACGGGGTAGACGGCGAGTGATCAGAGCATTAGTCGCAACCGTAGTGCCGTGAGAAAACAGCGAAACCTGATTCAGGTCTACTTTGCTTTTATCAACGGCATTCAAGATGCCTTCAATGGGGTCTACAGTAGAGGAGGTTTTTTCAATACTGATGCGTCCGGTGTGTTCATCCATAACGCAGATATCAGTGAAAGTACCGCCTACATCGACGGCTACGCGTGTGCTTTTCATAGTGTGCTCCAAATGTTTGGCATGCAAAAATCCCTGCCTCGTAAAAACAAGGCAAAAAATTCGTTAGGGCGCGTAGGTAGCTTGATGCTGGCTACTGCCTATGACGGCAATAGACTACCTACCGAGGTGGGTAGGTCAGCGCTTAGCTGTCTACAAGAAAGTGGTGATCTTGGTGTTGGTTGAGGCGGGCACGGTATTGGCTACGTGCTTCGCTAGGCGATAAGCCAAAGTGGTTTTTATAAAGTTGACTAAAGGCTGCTGGGCTACTGAACCCCCATTCATAGGCGATTTCCGCAATGCTCTTGGTGTGAGCGTGTTGTTGTAATGAGGTATCGCTAAACAGAAGGCGTTGCTCTTGCACCCAACTGCTGACCGATTGGCCGCGCATTTGGAAAAGCATGTGTAGATAGCGCAGTGAAATACCACAGGCGCTGGCAATGTCTTGGGGGCGTAGGGGCTGTTGTATGTGGTCGCGTATGAATTTTTCGGCGCGGTATAAGTGGGCTGTTTGCACCGAAGTAAGCCCAGATTGCATGGGGGAATGATCCAGCACTGCCAAGGCCAGTAAGTCTACCAAGTGACTGCCTATGGTGTGACGCGCAGCTTGATCCATATGGTCAAGTCTGGTGGACACCATACGTACCATTTCTGTCATTAGATCGCCGGCCCCTTGGCTGGCATCAAAAGCAAGAGATACTAACCGTTCGGGCAGTCCTACCTTCGAGCGCAGCAAGGGGGCGGGAATCTTCATGACCCAGAGGCGGTTAGGTTGGGTATAGCTAAATTGGTAGGGTAGGTGACTGCGCTGCAAGATAAAGCCGCCAGGGGCGCAGCCTACTTCTCTACCGTTTTGGCTGAAATCGATGCTGTCATGGTCGGGGATAGTGATCAGATAGCTTTCCTCGCTTTCTGCTTGTTCTAGGTGCTGGCTATTACGTTGGTACAGCACGCCATCAGACTCCAGCTTGGACAGAGAGATAAGCCCCAGATCCCAAGAGTTCAACGCACCTGAAAAGCGTGATTCAGCTTTAAATGTGAGGGTTAAAGGAAAATAGGTTTCCGTGACGATTTTTTCCCAGTAGCGCTTGCGGCTCTGAGGTGCTTCATTGGTGGTGCAATGGCTGATATTCACCATGAACTCCTCCTGTTCGGCGGCTACCAGTGTGGTGCCTAAAGTCTCCATAAACTGCTTTTTGTTTTTTATCATTCTATGAGTCATATCAAGCGCTTACAAGCTATGGAGTTTAGTGCCAGCGCATAAAAACATGGTGCTATACGCAATCTAGGGTAAGTGCGTAGATAAAAGAGCAGCCGTATTGTGCCAGAAGTACATAAAAAAACAGCCCACTCCAAAAGGAGGTGGGCTGGTCAAAGGGACGGTGAAACGAGTAAAACTTAGTGGGTGTTCTGAGCATCCCAACGAGCGATGAGATCACGCTCTTCTGGTGTCATTTGCGTCAGATTGCCCAAAGGCATGTATTGGTTAGATACCACTTTCTTAATATCAGCCGCATGCAAAAGGGTCTGTGCTTCGCTGTCCATTTGCATACCCAATGGTGGTGCGGCAAAACCAAACTGTTTGTCTGGGCTGGCAGCGTGGCACTGAATACAGCGAGCTTCCATGATGTCTTGTACCTGAGCAATAGTGATGGTTTCTTCTGCACTGCTCACTTCTGTAGCAGGTTGGGACTTAGGAGCACCAATCCATACAATCACCAAAATAAGCAGTACGCCAGCGATGGGGTACATAGGCTTATTATGGCCAGCGTGCATCAACACAAAGTACTGACGGATCAGAGCACCTGCAAAAATAAACAGGGTCATGATGATCCACGCGTACTCGTTGTTGTACGTGAAGGAGTAGTGGTTGCTCAGCATGAGCAGCAGTACAGGCAGCGTGAAGTAGGTGTTGTGCACCGAACGCTGTTTACCTCGCTTGCCATCTAATGGATTAGGTGTTTGACCTGCTTTGAGCGCTGCTACCATGCGACGTTGCCCTGGAATAATCCAGAAAAATACGTTGGCAGACATGCTGGTGGCCATCACAGCACCTGTAATCAGGAAAGCAGCACGACCAGAGAAAATATGTGTGCTCAAGTAGGCAACCACTACCATCATGATGGCAACGGCAACACTCAGTAGGCCATCACGTTCCATGTTGGGGCTGATGCGTTTGCACAGTTCGTTGTAGACCACCCAGCCTGCAATCAGGAACAGGATCGCTACAATATTCACTTCTGTACCGCTCAAGTTAGCGGCCCATTCCCACGGACTGGATGGGTTCACTAAGTAGAACGTAGGCTTGGTCAGGTACAGCAAGGCGAATAGGGCAAAGCCAGACAGCCAAGTGGTGTACGACTTCCAGAATGACCAGTGCAGATCAGAGGGTAGTTCTGCTGGGCTGGTTAGGTATTTTTGGCTGTGGTAGAAACCGCCACCGTGTACGGCCCACATTTCTCCAAATACACCGCTTTTCTTAGCGGTTTCGCTTTTAGGTGGACGCAGACCGTTGTCTAGCATCACAAAGTAGATGGACTCACCAATCCAAGCTACTGCGGCAATAACGTGTAGCCAACGCAATAATAGGTTGGCGAAATCTAGCAAATACGCTTCCATGTAAACCTCTCTTTGTTTGTCGCTTACTGAATATCAGAGCAGGTATGGATTAGCTGCCACGGTAGGTGGACCATGACCAAGGGGTCACGACCAGTGGTACGTGGTAGTTACCGCCTTCTTCAGCGATACCAAAGTGAATAGATACTTGGTCTACAAAACGGGGGGATGGAAGGGCTACGCCGCGCGCAGCAAAGTAGTCTCCTGCGTGAAAGACCAGTTCATATTGGCCTTTCGCTACCTCTTGATCCTGCAAAAGAGGTTCGCCACAGCGCCCGTCAGCGTTGGTTTTCACACTCTTGATCAGAGAGCGTGTGCCGTTTTCGTGACGGTACAGGTCAATATTGACGTGTTGCGCAGGACAGCCATGCATGGTGTCCAGAACGTGGGTAGATAGCTTTCCCATTGGTGTCTCCGGTTTTTTTGGATTCTATATAAGAAAAATATAAGTCCAGCGAGCCCAGTTTGGGAAACCGGCCGTGGGGCAAGCGGTGCAAGGATCAGTGCGCTGGGTTCCGCCCCATGAAAATAAATTGTCGACAATTTATGTTGACGATTTTGAAAGCATCTCTAATAATTGTCAAGGTCAATCACTAGGAAATTTTATGCTTCAGCTGTCATCCACTCCTTCTACTCCCGCTGTGGATGTTGAAGCGCCTTCTGCCTCTTCGCTTTTGGGCAGCAAGCGCCATGAGTCAGAAACGGGCCGTATCTACAA
>SRSN01000197.1 GCA_004791645.1 Alcaligenaceae bacterium 429 | reverse complement strand
GTAGCTTCACCAAGGCGGCTGATCTTCTCGCTCTGCCTAAGGCGCGTGTATCACAACGGGTGTCTGACTTAGAACGCCACCTACACGTCAGGCTACTGCATCGCACTACAAGGTCATTAAGGCTCACTGAAGATGGCAAAGTCTATTACGCCAAATGCCAAGAAATACTGCGCGATATTGACGCCTTAGAAAACACGCTAAAAGTCGCCAATACCGAGCCTAAAGGTAAATTACGCGTTGAGGCCTTAGTGTCAGTTGCACGCTGGATTCTTGCCCCACACTTGCACGACTTTCAAACGCGCTACCCCGATATTGCTATACAGCTAGGGGCCAGCGACCGCGTCAGCCATTTGTTGGAAGACGGTATAGATTGCGCCTTTAGGGGTGGGCCATTAGAAGACTCCAGCCACATCGGAATACACCTTGCTGATGTACAGTTTGGGCTATATGCCGCGCCTAATTATCTTCAAAAAGCAGGCGTACCTAAACACCCCAAAGAACTGTCTGCTCACCATCGACTCTCTTGGTTTGCTGGGCAACGTCACCCCTTGGCTTGGGAGCTTTACTCTGACACAGACGTGTTTAACGTGCCTCACAATGCGGGCCTGCAGTTTGATGACCCCGACATTGCCATTACATCGTGCATCTCGGGCGCAGGCATCTGCCCAGGATCCCCCTTTGCCGTCAGAACTTTTATACAAACAGGTGCTCTAATACCTGTCTTGCCACTTTGGAGTTTCAAAGCCCGCCCCATACATATCCTGTACCCCACCAACAAGCACCTTTCCAAACGTGTGCGCTGCTTTGTGGATTGGTCGCGGGAACTGATACAGGGCAACCCCAATATCCCCATGTCACCATCCGAATTAGCCAATACACTATCCGAGAACGCCTCATCGTAAGCAGTTTCTGCTACGCTATGCCACCTTTACTTATAGACCTACGTCCCTACCTTCTTGCATGAAGATATTCTCACCGTTGTATGCTCGCGCAATGACGTGGTCCCGTGACCCTAAAGCGCCTTTTATCCTTGGCACACTCAGTTTTTTTGAGTCCATATTCTTCCCCGTCCCGCCGGATGTCATGCTCGCCCCAATGTGTATGGCAACACCTAAACGTGCATGGTGGTTTGCTTTAATCACGACATTAGCGTCTGTTATAGGCGGCATACTGGGCTACTTGATTGGCCACTATGCCTTTAGTGCTATACAGCCCTGGTTAGAAAGCAGCAGTTACTGGCCTGCTTATGAAACTGCTATTGCTTGGTTTAAAGACTACGGTTTCTGGGCTATTTTTGTGGCCGGCTTCTCTCCCATCCCCTTTAAAGTCTTTACGCTAGCGGGCGGTGCTATGGCCATGGCATTTGCCCCCTTTGTTCTGGCGGCGATGATTGGTAGGGGCATGCGCTTCTTTTTGGTGGCAGGTTTACTCGCATGGGGCGGCCCTCGTATGGAAGGCTTGTTACATCGCTATGTAGACCGCTTAGGTTGGGCCACTGTCGCCATCGTTATTGTTGCTGGTCTCTGGCTGGCATTGTCTTGACGTGCGAGTGCCCCTTAAACGGGGCACCCGTCTCTAGTCTATAAAAAAATAAAAACTGACTATCTCTTACGTTATACTGAACAAATCCAAACTTCTTTCTGCACGTATGCGACGATTTATCGTCCTCTTTTTACTGTTCATTCTGCCCATTCAAGTATTAGCTGAGTCTCTAGCAGACTTACCTACGGTACCTCATACCAGCACGGCTACCGAGGTCGCTGAAACGGCAACCACCACAGACAGAAGCATCATCAAAAGCACCACGCTTTTCTTAGATAAACCTAAGGGCCAACAAACGGTGCATGCTGATATTAGTGATTCTGTGAACAGTGCAGAACTGTACTTACACACTCCACTCTTGTTTGAGCAATGGCCTAGCTATAGTGCTCAAGCCTCTCCGTTAGCGTATCCGCCACGACGAAAACCGCCCCGCATTTAACCCCACTCAACATGCATTTCGCATGCGTTGTAGGTTTTGCCCATCTCTTTTTCTGACGATGGTATTGCATCAGGTTTTACTTAATTTTGTAGGCATAATATGGAATGGTTTTTAGACCCTAATATATGGGTGGGTCTGCTGACTCTGGTTGTACTAGAAATAGTACTGGGTATAGATAATCTTATTTTTATCGCCATCCTGGCTGATAAACTGCCCCCGCATCAACGTGATAAAGCACGCTTAATAGGCCTATCGCTCGCACTGGTGATGCGTTTGGGTTTGCTCACCATCGTCTCGTGGTTGGTCACACTCACCACGCCCTTATTTTCTATCGCGTCCTATTCATTCTCAGGACGAGACTTAATTCTGCTGTTAGGCGGCCTTTTCCTTTTGCTAAAAGCCACCTCTGAACTGCATGAACGCTTGGAAGGCACACCCCATCAACAAAGTAGCTCTAAAACCTATGCTAGCTTTGCCGTGGTCGTGGCTCAAATCATTGTGTTGGATGCCGTATTCTCGTTAGATGCGGTCATTACCGCCATCGGTATGGTGGATGAGCTACCTGTCATGATGGCAGCCGTTGTGATTTCTATGGCAATGATGATGTGGGCCTCTAAGCCACTGACACGTTTCGTTAGCGCGCATCCTACCGTTGTGGTGCTGTGTTTAAGCTTTCTCTTGATGATAGGTTTGACGCTAACCGCCGAAGGCTTGGGCTTCAAGATTCCTAAGGGCTACTTATACGCTGCCATCGGTTTTTCTATTGTGATTGAGTTCTTCAACCAATGGGCACGTCGCAGTTCACTTAAAAATGAAGCTCGTCTACCGTTGCGTGATCGTACTGCTGACGCCGTTCTACGCTTACTGGGTGATCGCAAACGCTCTGAAAGTACAGAAGAAGATGCCCACGACGAACAAAACAGCGGCCAAACAGCCTTTGGCCCTGAGGAACGAAATATGGTCAGCGGTGTACTGACATTGGGTGCCCGCTCCATTCGTTCCATCATGACGCCACGTGCAGAAATATCATGGGTAAACCTGGATGATGACCCTAGCGTCATCCAGCAGTTGCTACGCGAAACGCCACACAGCTTTTTCCCTGTAAGTCGGGGCCAACTAGACAACACCTTAGGCGTTGCGCGGGCTAAGGATCTGATGGCCGACATGCTTGATAACGCCGATCTGCAAAAGCTGCCTTCTTTACGCGAACCTATTATTGTTCACGAGGCCACAGGCGTCTTGCAGGCCATGGATATACTTAAGAAATCCCGTGGTCAGTTAGTACTGGTGACCGACGAATACGGCACCATTCAAGGTTTGCTTACGCCTATAGATATTCTTGAAGCCATTGCAGGTGAGTTCCCGGATGAAGACGAACACCCGACGATTGAATGCATAGCCCCCGACACATGGCGTGTAGACGGCACCACCGACTTACACTACCTTGCCCAAACGCTTGAAAGTGACACGCTACTGGCACGGGCTAACGGGTTTAGCTCTATTGCTGGACTACTGCTAGACGTCTTTGGTAACTTGCCTGAGGTTGGTGCTACAACAGAAATAGACGATCTACATATTACGATTACGGGCATCGCTAACCGACGTATTGCCACGTTGGAAGTGACACGCTCACGCTAACAAGCAGGCTCTCGCCACACAAGGCTGCTGTCCCACGACACAGCAGCCTTGTCACCTACCATTGTAAAAGCGCCTTCGCAACTAGCGCCCATTGTCCGTTCACAGTTCTGAAAAATGTCATCAAGGGCAAGGTAGAATAAGGCAAAACCATTCTTTTATGCATTATCTCAACGCATTGAATACCAAGATCGTCCATAATTAACAAACCTAAACAACACATTCTTTAACGTATATTTTCCAAACATAAGCACATCATTTCTTAACCCAGAGTGTTTAGCATCGCTACGTGAACACTCAGAACATGGATACCAGTAATATGAATCAATTTAAAATTGCAGTAGTAGTAGGTAGCCTGAGAAAGGACTCTTTTAATCGTCAGCTCGCTCAAGCGCTTGTTCGTTTGGCTCCTGCCGATTTCGTTTGTGAATTTATAGATATTGGTAACCTGCCACTGTACAACCAAGATGCTGACGCTCAACCCTCAGATGCTGTGTTGGCGTTCAAAGCAAAAATACAGGCTGCCAATGGGCTGCTGTTTGTCACCCCTGAATACAATCGCTCCATACCTGGTGTGTTGAAGAACGCGCTAGACCAAGGTTCACGCCCTTATGGTCAGAACGTCTGGGCCGGCCTACCTGCTGGTGTTTTGGGGATCTCCATTGGTGCTATTGGTACAGCCTTAGCGCAGCAGCACCTACGTAACGTGCTCACGTTCCTTGACGTCCCGACGCTTCAACAACCTGAAATTTTCCTCCAGCACAAAGAAGGCTTTTTCGATGCGGATGGCAATATTGGGCCTGCGAGCAAAGACTTCCTGCAAAACTGGGTCAATCGTTACGCAGACTGGGTACGTAAACATCAGAAATAAAACTATGAGGCCCATGCGTAGCATTCGCACGTGACCTTGCTAGTAAAAAAGGACTTACAGCGTCATGGCTATAAGTCCTTTTTATATACTACTGCTCTGTTTTCAGCTGCCTCTGCGCCCATAGTTACGCGCGTACACCTCTGCCCCCATCGCCTCAATCTGCTGCTCTACCAAAACGTTGAACGGCTTTAATAAAGGCTGAAAATCACTTTCTGGCTCTAATACCGTCAATGTGCGAACAATAGCTTCGATGGTCGCTACCGCTGCCACTTCTGTTGCTTTACGCACTCTATACAAAGACGGCTCTCCCTCTGGCAAGCTAAGATGCGGCAAGCTGCTTAACAAGGGGTTGGACTGAATGATTTTCCGCGCATTACGCCACGTGCCATCGGGCACAATCAGCAATGCAGCCTTCGTTGCATCTATAGCCACTAAAGGCTGCATCACATTGTGCTCCTTTGCTGGGAACAGTAGAAACGCCGCATCCACCGTTGCAAGCTTTTCTTCCAATTGGGGGAAATGCTCTCCCACCCACAGCTCGGCCTGCTCTAAGCCTAATACAGCCAAACGTGCAGTATTTAAGGGATGTTTTTGCTCATCTGGGTGCTGTAGTACCAGTACGCTAATGCGATTTGGCACTACGCTTATGTGTGCACACAAACAATGTGAAACAGGCCGCGCACAACGCTCGCACATAGGGCGCGCCGTTTTTTTAGATTCAGACATAACCGTGTTGATACTAGACCCTATTGCCTAATGCGAAAGCGCCGTTCGCCCCCACTTATACAACCTACAGAATAGGTATTTAGCTTCCTTAACCTGCGTAGTGATTTTCACCATCCACGGTAACGGTTGCCAAAATAGAGTGCGCAATATAGCAGTTCTCGTGCGCCTGCTCATGATTTTTAGCAATTTCATCTTCGCTAGGTTGGTGACTGCCCGAAAACACAATCTTCGGTTTTAAGACTATTTCCGTGATGGCCATTTTACCGTGGCTGTTCTTTCCCATCGTGCCCTGTGGGTGGTCATCGTAGCTCTCTATCACCCATCTTTTTTTAGCTGCTAAGCCCAAGAACCACAACATATGACAACTGGAAACCGCTGCCACCAGAGCCTCTTCGGGGTCTACTGCCGCTAGGCTTGAATACGGCAACGGTACTGAATGCACAGACGACGAGGCAGGAATACTTACCCCCTCGTCAAAGGTCCAGTGATGCAATCTGCTGTACTTGTTATCAGAAAAGGCTTCATCAGGCTGGCGTTGCCAGTGAACGCGGGCGAAATAGGCGTGGCTCATAGAGTGCTCGTAACACGGTAAGGGATTGATTCACTAGCTTAATCCAGCTTCTAAAAGGCGGCAAACACAAACCACCACGCTACACACAATCGTTGAACAACTAGGACAAGCCCTTATTTCAAGTTTAAACATTACAGAACTACTCTAATAAACTCAAACTAAAAGC
>SRSN01000196.1 GCA_004791645.1 Alcaligenaceae bacterium 429 | reverse complement strand
AATAAATACCTACTTTATGTTATTAAACACAGCCAAGGCTGCACCTTATCCCACAAAGATTCAAGTGACCAAATTATCTGAATCAGAATAACCTTGCCACCGAGCCAATAGCCAGCGCCGCAATATCCACAAAATTGCCCACGCAATTTTGTTTCTGAGTTTTTAGCTTCGCAAGCGCAGCACTGTTTCGTACGTTTTTTTGACTTTTTAGTCATAGACTTCTCCATTGAAAGTTATCCCCACCAGACAATTCTGGCAAGGGCTCAACACTCTCTCGGAGACATAGGAAATAAAAACTTGCTACTGGCTCAGGTATTTATCTTTTAGCTCAACAATCGACTCTTAAATGCAGGTATGCGTCCGCGCCCATTCCGTGCGGGGCACGGGAGTGGCACATCAACAACCAGCCGGTCAAGTTCTGAATAAACAGAACGTTTTTCTAAAAAGAAAAACCCAGGTTTTCCTATGTAATGACGTACGACAGCTTCAAACTCATACAGCCCAGATGCTTTCATCTGGTTACACAGAGTTTACTAAAGAAACAGTCGCGGATTAACAAGGGTTTACCCTTTCTCAAAATCAACTTAACTTAGCAGCTAAGTCCCTGGCGCGAGGGCTGTAATACTGCATAAATATTCCTCGACTGCAGAACCCCGTAATCTTTATCGGTTTATGCTTCGGGCACACTTGCTCCAATCCGAAAAAGGCTTCCCCACACTCAACCGCATACCGCACCACAACCACTCCCGTCACACAATAAGACCACATAGCAAATACTATCTTCTGCCTAGACACTTCGCACTTCTCGCACTTGTTCTTTACCTGAATGAATCATGCCAATTCCATCTTCCAGTCCCCCCACTCCAAGACATATGATCCATGTGCGCTTTTATCTAACCCATGTTTTCATCATGACTTCAGGAGTCTTATTAATCACACGACATAATGTTTTTCGTGGAGTAAGTGAAAATGCCGATGATGTAGGTCTATCAAGTGCGGTTTGGTTCTTAACATTCTTTATGCCACCACTATGCACTAGGCAGCGGCCTCTTGCGCTCTTATCTCCAAGACTTTACGCTCGGAAGTATCTCAAAGCGTTGTTGGGTTCCAGGCAGGTTTCTTCCTCCTGAGTGAAAAGCGCCCTAGCCTTGTCTATTTGAGATCCGGCAAGATCGAACTCGGGATGCAACCCCATTGCTGTAGCCAGCCCCAAAAGATCTAACGTGAGAACCCACCGCTCTCCTCACCCCCCCACAACCCTAACCTTAGGCTGCTCCACACACTCCTCGCACACCACCGACACGTTCAGCCTATACATCTCCAGCTTCACACCCTGATCTGCGCACGCTTGCTCCACCGCGCGTAATATCCGTTTGTCGTCCATGGATTGTTTTTTGCCGCAGGTGACGCAACCCATACTCCCCACTGGCTGTTCATCCTGCATGGAATACAGCAGTTTCCTACCTTGCTCCATATGTGCGTAGATCACGCCGGCATCGTGCAAGTGCTTCAAGGTGCCGTACACCGTCCCTAAACTAAGCGGTGTGTTGTGGTGCTGTAGTTGGTTGAAGATTTCTTCTACGGTCATGGCTTCTTTCTGCTCGTGCAGCACATTCAGTACCGCCAACCGCGCCAGTGTCATGCGTATACCTGCTTGGCGCAACAAACCAGCGCCCACACTGTGTGTCATTAATACGTTCGTCATGTGTTACTCCCTTGCCAAAGTAAGGAAGAATCTATGTCTTCCAAGGAACCTACTCCGCTTAACACCATGCTGCTTTCTAGTTCGGTGCGTAGTAGGTGCAATATGTGTGCTACCCCTGTAGCACCTGCGACCACCAACCCGTGCAATACGGGCCGCCCAATCAAGACCGCTTTGGCACCTAAGGCCAAGGCTTTTAGTACGTCTGTGCCACGCTGTATGCCGCCATCTACCAACACCGGTACGTGGGCACCAACGGCGGCTACCACTAGCGGTAATACATCTAAAGTGGCAGGCACGCTGTCTAGTACACGCCCACCGTGGTTAGACACAATCACACCCGCTGCCCCCGCTTGCACCGCTAGCTGCGCATCTGCGGGGTGCAGGATGCCTTTGACCAGTACGGGTAGGGTGGTGTGTTTGACTAACCAAGCCACGTCATCCCAATTGGCCATGTGAGTGACAAGGGGATGCTGAAATAAAGACTGCCCAGCTTCTAATACGCCGGGTGTGTGCAACTTGTCTGCATAGGGCAGCAAGTTCACAGGTTTGATGCTCGCAGGCAGGCTAAAGCCGGATCGTTGCTCAGCATTACGGCTACCTTGTATGGGTGCATCTACCGTCATCACGATGGCTTCGTAACCGGCCGCCTCAGCACGGCGCAGTAAGGCCAAATTGACCTCTTTATCGGCCTGCCAATACAACTGAAACCAACGTGGGCCGGGTGCCGCAGCAGCTACGTCCTCTAGGCTGACACTGGCTTGGGTACTGACCACGTACACGGCTTGCAGTGCTGCCGCGGCAATAGCGGTCGCGCGTTCTGCATCGGCATGCGCTAAGGCATGAAAAGCCGTGGGAGCGATGAAAATAGGGTGTGCATAACGTTTACCGAATAACTCCAGCTCGGTGTTGCCCTCGGTAATACGGCGCAATACACGTGGCCATAGCATTCGCTGCTCAAAGGCTGCCGCATTACGGCGTTGGGTGATGCCATCCGCCGCCCCCGCGTTCACATACGCCCACGTTGCCGCCGGTAGTAGCTCGCTGGCACGCTGTGCGTAATCTGCCAAACAACTTAGTCCTTGTAGGGATGCCTCGGCTTGGCTCATGTCTCTCCCCATTGGCGTATAAGGTTGTGATACACGCCAGATAAGCGTGTGACTTCATCCACTGAATCACCACGGCTCGCCAATTGCTGCACCACGTTATCCAGTTCGTATAAGGACTGACGGGCGCTGTCTTCGCGCACCATACTTTGTGTCCAGAAAAAGGCCGCAAGGCGCTCACCCTGCGTGACCGGACAGACCCGGTGCAAGCTGGTGCCGGGGTACACCACAGCATGACCAGCGGGTAGTTTGACGCGCTGTGTTCCGTAGTTGTCTTGAATTTCTAACTCACCACCTTCGTAGCTATCTGGGTCACTAAAGAATACGGTGGTAGAAATGTCTGTACGTATACGCTCGCCCGTTTGTGGGTGCACGCGTATGGCGTTATCAATATGAAACCCGTAAGCGCCCCCGCCTTGGTAACGGTTAAACATAGGCGGCAGTATTTTCAGGGGCAGGGCAAAGGACACAAATTTAGGCAACGAGGACAAGCGTTGCAACACCGCTTGGGCAAGTTCTATTGCCACGGGGTCTTGCACATTCAATTGCTCATTACTTTTTTGCTGTACCGCGATATAGCCTGCGGTTGCACGGCCATCTTGCCAAGATGCCTGCGCCAGCCGCTCACGTATGGCGTGGCACTCTTCTGCACTGAAAACTTCGGGAATCACCAGAATCATCTGTTTCTCCTAATGTGCCAGCAACAGAGCCGTCGCGAACAGGCTCTGTTGCTGTCCTATGGCTTACTCCCAGCGATAGGTGGCACTGAACATATAAGAACGTCCGGGAGCGACGTTTGCAAACACCCCTACGTGCGATGCATCATACAGCGCATTGTTAGACAGGTTATTGGCGTTGAACTGCAAAGACAAACTCTTACTTACGTCGTACTGCAACATAGCGTCGTAACGCAGGTAGCTAGGCAGTTCCAATGTGTTGGCATCGTCTACATAGCGTTTGCCCAAGTAGGTCACACCGCCACCCAACGTCAGCTCAGGCAAGATCTTGTAGGTTGTCCACAAGCTGGCGCTGTTACGAGCAATAAACTTGGTTTGGTTGCCGTCATACACGCTGTTACCGCTGCGGTATTTTTTGATCTTAGGTGCTAAATAGGTGTAACCCGCCCACACATTCCAACGTGGAGTAATGGCACCGGATGCACCCAGTTCAATACCACGTACACGGTTGCTACCATTTAGCGTGACATCACCGGTTAATGGATCAGTAGAACGCGCATCGGTTTTGTGGGTCTCAAAGTACGCACCAGTCAGTGACAAGCGTTCGTCGAACACATCCCACTTGGTACCGATTTCCCAGCTGTAGCTTTTCTCGGGTTTCATGTCGCGCACGGTAGCGGAACCACCCACGCCATCCGCACCACCACCTTGGCCTAAGTTCTCACCAGCAGGGTTGGAAGACGTTGCATACGACACGTAGATGCTGCCGTTTTCAGCGGGTTTATATACGGCACCCAACTGGTAATTCCAGAAGTCATCTTTACGCTTCAGCTTCATGTTATCCACAGTGAAGCTCTCACGACGCAAGCCCAGGTTCAGCAAGAACTGTTCGCTAAGTGCGATGGTGTCCATGAAGTAGATGGAACGCGTTTTGATGTAACCGTCTTGGGTTTTATCACCGTAATTCAGCGTGAAGTTATACGGTTTATTAGGATTAGGATTCCACAATGAACCGGTATCAGTAGCTGGCAAGCCCGTCACCGCACGGCTATAGACTTTCTCGTAGGTGAACTCCACACCAGCACTATACGAGTGCTTCATGAAACCTGTGTTGAAGGTACCGTACAAGTCGGTTTGGTTCTGCACGGCGGTGTTATAACGCCAACGAGCACGGTTATCGCGTTTGAACTGCGCATCAGGGCCTTCGGTAGAGCATGGTGGGCCAGAAGTGGCCGTGCAATTATCGAAGCTTGGACGCGTCATCAAGTAATTATTCAGCGCCTCAGAGTGACGAGTGATATTGCGGAAGTGAGTCTGATCCGAGAAATCATGCTCAAACAACATCGTCGTGGTTTTCATGGTGTTCTCGCGGAAGTCCGCGTTCATACGACCATAAAAGTTCTCTCTGTCCACATTCGGTGGAGTATCGCGATCATTGGCTTTGTTCGCAAACGGAATACCCAAGTCTGGCGTATCTTTGTTTTTCAACTCAGAATACGACAGCGTCAGGCGGGTAGGTGTACCCAAACCAAACGCGATAGAAGGCGCCACACCCCAACGGTCAATCTCTGGGCCATCACGGCCAGGCACATCACCGCCCATTTTCATCACGTTCAAACGGATGGCAACGGCATCGCCAATAGGCATGTTGGCATCCGCCGTGGTGCGCCATTGGCTGGAATTACCAAAGCCTGCGCTCAATTCCACAAATGGCTCTAAGCGTGGGGCTTTAGTGGTCAAGTTGATGCTACCACCGGTACCGCCACGGCCTGTGTAGGCAGAGCTAGGCCCTTTGATGATCTCTACCGCTTCCAAGTTAAAGGTTTCATGTGAACCACGAGCGTAGTCACGCAAACCATCAATGAAAATGTCGGTACTGGCTTCGTAGCCGCGAATGAATGGACGGTCACCTACTGGGGTACCACCTTCACCCGAACCCAATGTCACCCCAGGTGTAGTACGCAGCACGTCTTGCAACGAGGTGGCACCACGGTCTTTCATTTGCTGCTCGGTGATGATGTTCACCGTGCGAGGGGTATCCAATAAGGGGGCGGTAAATTTAGGGCTAGAAAGTGAGCTAGGCGTTTGGTAAGTATCGTTAGGTACTTCACCCATCACTCGAATTTCTTTAAGAACAGTGGCTTCGGCTGCAGTAGCATTATTTTCTTCTGCGTGTACTGGCGACATGGCGACCATTGCGCCTGCCAACACTACCGTACCAAATGCCGGCTTAAAACTGTCCATGGACAAAACGGTTGTCCCCTCCAACGCCTTGTCCTGCTGCGCTGACGCGTAATTGCTTAACACGTACCTCTCTCCTGAAATAAAAAAGGGCCAAGCTTTACAGCCGAGGTGTTGCCCCTAGTAAAAGCCCGCCAGTCAAAACAAATGAGACTTGTTCTTATTTCAGAATAAAGAGTGGAACGTGAAGTTTTCGTCAATAAAACCCCAACGCACAATAAAACAAACAATAATCAATCTTATTTAT
>SRSN01000195.1 GCA_004791645.1 Alcaligenaceae bacterium 429 | reverse complement strand
GCATTGGTCAAGTCACATGCATAGAGATAGCCTGGAAAGTCTATATCTTGCGTATTACGTGCCAACCCCACCACATGCGCCCCCGCATCGGCCAAACGCTGACTGATCGCCCAACCTATACCTTTGGTGGCACCTGTTACCAGTACACATTTATTTTTCATTGTAGACCTCGCGATTATTCTGCTTGAAAGTCTAAACCAGAACGTAGCAATACACTAAGGGGGTGAGTACCTTGCGCCACACTGTGCTTTATACTTGCTACATGTCTGTAGATCACTATGAAAACTTCCCCGTTGCCTCTGTTTTACTGCCCAAAGCTTTGCGCCCGGCCGTACATGCCATCTATAGGTTTGCGCGCAGCGCAGACGATATTGCGGATGAAGGCGATGCGAGTGCTGAAGAACGCTTGACAGCCTTACACAACTATGAAAAGGCATTACAGCAGCTACAAAATGGGCAACCTTTGTCAGCCGAATTGGCTGAGCTAAACCCTATTTTCATGCCCTTGGCGGCACAAATACAGCAACACCAATTGTCGTATCAGCCTTTTCATGATCTGTTGTCTGCTTTTTGCCAAGATGTACAACAAAGTCGCTACACCGAACTGCAAGAGTTGCTGGATTACAGCAGCCGTTCTGCTAACCCTGTAGGACGATTAATGCTAGGGTTATATCGCGCTGATAACGCTGAAAACCTACACTGGTCGGATGCTATCTGTACCGGCCTGCAACTCACGAACTTCTGGCAAGACGTAGCGATTGATTGGCAAAAAGATAGGGCCTATTTGCCGCAAGCCTTAATGCAACAATATGGTTTACCCGAGGACTTTCCTAGTCAGTGCTTACACAATCCCGATGCTTATCTGCATCCTGCGTGGCAACAACTAATGCAGTTTCTTGTAAACCACGCTCGCCACTTATTAGTTAGCGGCGCCCCCCTCATTAAACAGCTTCCTGGGCGCATGGCCTTAGAGCTAAAGTTGGTAATCTTGGGTGGCTTGCGTATACTTGAACGCCTTGAGCAAGTAGGCTTTGATATGTTCCATCAACGTCCCGTTCTGGCCAAAGCCGATTGGGGGCGTTTGCTCTGGCGCAGCCTACAACCACTGCCTTCCCCTACTCTTTGATAGATGCCCGCTACGCAGCATGAGTCCTGACGAATATTGCCAAAACAAAGCCGCCCAGAGTGGCTCCAGCTTTTATTATGCATTCCTGTTTCTACCACAGGAGCGACGCCGCGCCATCACCGCTCTCTACGCTTTCTGTAGAGAAGTAGACGATGTAGTAGATGAAATACGAGAAGCCTCGGTTGCCCGCATGAAACTAGTCTGGTGGCGCGAGCAAGTTGATGCTCTGTATCAAGGCCAAGC
The DNA here is from genome assembly GCA_004791645.1 of Alcaligenaceae bacterium 429. Lineage (GTDB taxonomy): Bacteria > Pseudomonadota > Gammaproteobacteria > Burkholderiales > Burkholderiaceae_B > Paenalcaligenes. Next base: position 4,646 of record SRSN01000195.1, on the reverse strand, counting down.
GACTCACCCCGTCATGAAAGCATTGTCAGAACATGTGGCCGTCTATGACATTCAGGCCGAAGAACTATTGGCCGTGATTGATGGCATGGAAATGGATCTAGACGAAGTGCGCTATGAAACCTGGGAAGACCTACAACGCTACTGTTGGCATGCTGCTGGCGTAGTCGGCGTGATGTCAGCCAAAATTTTTGGCCAAACCTGCCCAGAAACTACTGAATACGCACAAAAATTGGGGCTCGCTTTCCAGCTCACCAATATTATTCGTGATGTGGGTGATGATGCCCGCCGTGGACGTATCTACCTGCCTATTAACGAACTGGAAAAATTCTCGGTAAAAGGCGTAGATATTTTAGACCGTCGCCACAGCAGCAACTTTGAAGCATTGATGGCGTTTCAAACAGAACGTGCCTATGGCTTGTACCGCGACGCCCTGCAAAGCTTGCCTGAACAAGATCGACGCTCCCAACGCCCTGGTCTATTGATGGCCGCTATTTATCATGCATTGCTGGTGGAAATCGCCCGCGACAAATGGCCAGTACTGGATCAGCGTATTTCGCTCACCCCAATACGCAAATTCTGGCTAGCGTGGAAAACTTGGGTACGTGGCGGACGTAATCTGAAACGACTTTTCGCCCGATGAACATCGCCATTGTTGGTGCAGGCTGGGCAGGCGCAGCAGCAGCCAGCCAACTCAGCGCTCAACACCAGGTTACCGTTTTTGAAGCAGCACGACAGTTGGGTGGCAGAGCCCGCTGCGTGCCACACAGTGTCTTTGGCCATCCTATAGATAATGGCCAGCACTTGATGTTAGGTGCTTACACCCAAACCCTGCAGTTGATGCGCGCATTAGGGTTAGATACGGAACAAGCTTTTCACCGCACCGAGCTTGGCATTATCAGCGCCGATGCTCGCTACCAGTTACGTGCCAAAGCCCTGCCGGCCCCCTTTCATATGGCGGCTGGTTTACTCACCGCCACAGGCTATAGTTGGTCAGACAAATACAAGCTGATTCATCTGCAACTGGCCCTGCAGCGGCAGCACTGGAAAGTGCCTGCCCAACAAACCGTCTTGCAGCTTCTGCAACAGCATCAGCAAAGCCACACACTGATTGAACACTTCTGGCAGCCCCTCTGTTTGGCGGCCATGAACACCCCCATAGACATTGCTTGTGCCCAACTGTTTGCCAACGTGCTGCGCGACAGTTTAGGGGGAAGTCGTGCGGACAGCCAAATGCTGATTCCAAAGCAAGATTTGTCTACGCTATGGGCAAGCCATGCGCTTAAACACTGTGAGTTGCTACTGGGCCATCGTGTTCAGCACATCACGCCCGATACCACAGGAGTGCTCGTCGATGGCCAACACTTTGATGCCTGCATCGTGGCCGTAGCATCTTATGACTGTGCCCGACTACTGGGTCACTTAGTGCACTCAGCTGCTGAGCAGACATGGCTGCAACACATTCAAGCCATACGCCACCGCCCCATCGCTACCCTGTACTGGCAGCCACGTAGCCCCTGGCTAGAGCCTGAACCCTTATTGATGCTGCATGAACAACCACACAAACAACACTACGGCCAATGGTTGTTCAATCATCATGCTATTCCCAATAGCTTTGCTGACAATTTGATTAGTGTAGTGATCAGCAATGCAGATGATGCCAGTTTGTTAGGCCGTGAATCACTGGTTCAAAAAACGGAAGAACAATTACGCACGCAAACACACTCGCGTAGCCCTCTACCGGCGTTTGAACAACACGAGCTGATTATTGAAAAACGCGCCACCTTTGAGGCCACACCTACTACGTTTAGACCAGAAGAAAATACCTTCTGGCCAGCGATTAAATTAGCCGGTGACTGGTTGTTGAACCCCTATCCCGGGGTATTAGAGGGGGCCGTGCGTAGCGGCATTAAAAGTGCCCAAGCCATACTTCAATCACAACACACATAAAAAAAGCTGAAACGCAAAAAACGTTTCAGCTTTTTTATTCCTACTTGCCCGTACTTACTGAGGCAATGCAGCAATTACTACAATTTCCACGCCCAACTTAGGGTTAGCCAGTTCGACTTTACCCGTTGCACGTGCAGGTGGATTTTGTGGATCAATCCACGCATCCCACACTGCATTCATGGCCGCGAAATCCTTCATGTCGCTAAGCCAGATAGTGGCTTGCAAAATGTTGGACTTGTTGGTGCCGGCCAAGGCTAGAGCACGATCAACCTCGGCCAATGCGGTACGAGTTTGCTCTGTGATATCTTGGCCTTCGTTACCAATCTGACCAGCCAAGTACACGGTATTACCGTGTACCACAGCTTCACTCATTCTGGCGTTTGGTTCAAAACGTTGAATACTCACGCTGTGCTCCTTGATTCGTGTGCGTGATAATTAAATAGCCGCGTGTGTTTCCACATAACGACGGATTTGCTCTACATCAGCATCCAGCACTTCAACTTTCTGTGGCAATGAAGCCAAGTGTTGCAGATGTGCAGGCACTGGTGCAGGTTGGCCAATCGCCTCTTCAATAGTTTCAGAGAACTTGGCCGGTAGTGCAGTTTCCAATACCAACATAGGAATACCGTCTTCCACGTACTGAGCAGCCACTTTCACGCCATCTGCTGTATGCGGATCAATCAGCACACCTGTTTCTTGATGTACGGAACGAATGGTTTCCAAACGATCGGCGTGTGAGCTAGTACCCGCAACAAAACCGTAGGTAGTTTCAAACTCAGCTTTTTTATCGCTCAGATCGAAATAACCTTGTGTACTCAATTGCTCCCACAATGCTGCCAACGCTTTTGGATCACGGCCCAACAGATCAAACACAAAGCGCTCAAAGTTAGAGGCTTTGGAAATATCCATGGATGGACTGGATGTCGCGTAGGTGTTTGCAGAACTACGAGGTTTGTACACACCAGTACGGAAGAACTCTTCCAATACGTTGTTTTCGTTAGTCGCCAATACCAATTTGCGTACCGGCAAGCCCATTTGTCTAGCGATGTGGCCCGCCAAAATATTACCGAAGTTACCGGAAGGTACGGCAAAAGATACCTCTTGCCCGGGTTTCTCAGTCGCACGCAACCATGCCCAGAAGTAGTACACCACCTGAGCAGCAATACGCGCCCAGTTAATGGAGTTCACTGCACCCAAGTGCCAGCGCGATTTGAAATCCAAATCGCCTGCCAAGGTTTTAACGATGTCTTGGCAGTCGTCAAACACACCTTTAACCGACAGGTTATGGATGTTTTCATCTTGCAGGCTGTACATCTGCGCGCGCTGGAATTCGCTCATACGGCCAAACGGTGACAGCATGAATACGTTCACCCCTTTCTTGCCTTTAAGCGCGTACTCAGCAGCAGAGCCGGTATCACCAGAGGTCGCACCCAGAATGTTGATGGTAGTGCCGCGTTTGGTCAGCACGTACTCAAACACTTGGCCCAAAAATTGCATGGCCATGTCTTTGAAGGCCAAGGTTGGGCCTTGAGACAAGCCCACCAAGCTGATCTGACCTTTTAATGGCTTCAGTGGCACCATCACACCGCCATCGTACAGCTCAGGGTTGTACGCTGCGGCTGTCAATGCTGCCAAATCAGCACGAGGAATATCAGTCACGAAACGCGACAAAATTTCCAGCGCCAACTCGTTGTAAGACAGTGCGCGCCAGCTTTCTAGTGTGGCGCTATCAATCTGAGGATATTGCTCAGGAATTGCCAAGCCTCCGTCGGGAGCCAAGCCTTCCAGCAAGATATCCGAGAACGCTTGAGGGGCCATGCCCCCGCGAGTAGAAATATAGTTCATTACAAGCTCTCCACGCGCAAGCGGATCAAGTTGGAGCGCACAAATGGCAACTTCTGAATTTGTGCAGTAGCTTGATCGATATCGCCTTCACGAGCAACGTGTGTCAGGAAGATAATATCGGCCTCACCATCTTGAGCCGGCTCTTGGAACATAGACTCAATAGAGATATTACCTTGAGCCAAAATACGCGCTACATCCGCCAATACGCCAGGCTGATCAGCCACGCGCAAACGCAGGTAGTAAGCGGAACGTACATCGGCCATAGGCAGAATTGGGGTATCAGCCATCGCATCTTGTTGGAAGGCCAAATATGGTACACGGTGTCCTGGATCAGCCGTCATCAAACGGGCCACATCCACCAAGTCAGCTACCACAGCAGAAGCTGTAGGCAACTCGCCAGCACCAGCGCCGTAATACACGGTAGAACCTACCGCATCACCATGTACCATCACGGCGTTCATCGCGCCTTGTACGTTAGCCAACAAGGAATCAGCAGGCACCAAAGTAGGATGTACGCGCAGCTCAATACCTTCTTCGCGATGACGAGTAATACCCAACAGTTTGACGGTGTAACCCAAGCGCTCAGCGTGACGAATGTCTTCTGCAGCCAATGAGGTAATACCTTCGATGTGTGCGGTACTGAACTGCACAGGAATACCAAACGCCAAGGCCGACAACAATGTCAGTTTGTGCGCGGCATCTACACCTTCGATGTCAAAAGTAGGATCGGCTTCGGCATAGCCCAATTTCTGTGCATCCGCCAAGGCTGCCTCGAAAGACAGACCACGCGCACGCATTTCGGCCAGACTAAAGTTGGTTTTGCCGTTGATGATGCCCGATCACCATTGAATACG
>SRSN01000194.1 GCA_004791645.1 Alcaligenaceae bacterium 429 | reverse complement strand
GTTTCTCTAAGTATGCGAGTCAGCTTACGGGTATCAACCCCAGCGATCGCCACAATGCCCTCTTGCTTGAGGTATTCTGGCAACGACTTTTCGGAACGGAAATTGGAAACCTTCAACGCGCAATCACGCACCACCAAACCGGCAGCTTGAACGCCAGCAGACTCAGAGTCTTCTGCATTAATGCCTGTATTACCGATATGTGGATAAGTGAGAGAAACGATCTGACCCCTGTAGCTGGGATCGGTGAGGATTTCCTGATAGCCAGTCATGGCTGTATTGAAGACTATTTCGGCAACTGCGTGGCCTTCTGCACCGATAGAGATACCTTTAAATACCGTACCATCGGAAAGGGCCAGGATTGCAGTTGATGTAGCATGAGACTCTTCAGGAAAGAGAGACGGCAGCACGTTTAAACCCCGGATTTTAAATTTACAAATAAACCTTCCAATTATACGCTGACTTCGGCCTTCACATAAAGGACTACGAAAATCAGACGTTTATATTCCACGCTTTTTCAGAAAATAGCTTACAGTATGTGGCTTGTATCTGACCCGTAGTTGATGTGATAAGGCAGTAGACCATGACCACCTTGCTTGAATCTTTACGGCAACACACCACCGTTGTGGCCGATACCGGCGATTTTGAAGCCATGAAGGCCTTCAGGCCCACTGACGCGACCACTAACCCGTCGCTGATTCTAAAAGCCGTACAACAGGAACAATATCGTTACCTGCTGGAAAAAACCGTGAAGGCTGCGCCGCAAGCCAGCATTACTGAGCTGTGCGACCGCCTATTGGTAGCATTTGGCAGCGCCATTCTAGACATCGTACCTGGCCGCGTTTCCACTGAAGTAGACGCCCGCTTGTCGTTTGACAGCCAAGCCAGCATCGAACGCGCCCGTACTATTATTGAATTATATGAGGCTGCCGGCATTTCCCGTGAGCGTGTGCTCATTAAATTAGCCGCCACGTGGGAAGGCATACAAGCGGCACGCCAGCTTGAGTCCGAAGGCATTCATTGCAACCTGACCTTGCTGTTTTCGCTGACACAGGCCGTTGCCTGCGCGCAAGCCAACGTTACCCTGATTTCACCCTTTGTTGGGCGTATTTACGATTGGTACAAGAAAAGTGCAGGCAGCAGTTGGGACGAAGCCGCTAACGCTGGCGTGAACGATCCCGGTGTGAAATCCGTGCGCAAGATTTTTAACTACTACAAAACCTATGGCATCAAGACTGAGATCATGGGGGCAAGTTTTAGAAATATTGGCCAGATCCAAGCACTAAGTGGCTGCGATCTACTGACCATTAGCCCTGCTCTGTTGGCGGAACTGCAAGAAAAAACCGGCGAGGTGCCGTTGCAGCTAGACCCTGAATACGCCAAAGATGTGGCGCCTGAATGGCGTGCCAATAATGAAATTAATTTCCGCACACGCCTGAACGACAATGCGATGGCCACAGAAAAACTGGCCGAAGGCATCAGACTGTTTACTGCGGATGCGCTGACACTGGATCAACTGATCACTCAGGTCAAAGCTCAGCAAGCCTAATGGCGACGCGGGAGCGTTAGGTTTCCCTACGCTCCTGCAATGCCCATGCCATCGTACTGGCATCTACATATTCCAGCTCACTACCAGCCGGCACACCTCTGGCCAAACGTGTCACGCGTTTACCGCGCTGGCGTAAAAGCTCAGCCAAATAATGCGCTGTGGTTTCACCTTCTGCGGTGAAGTTAGTCGCTAGAATAACTTCCTGCACCTCATCACCACTGGCTCGTTGCAGCAATCTATCGAATTGCAGCTCGTTCGGGCCTATGCCTTCTATGGGTGCAAGTCTGCCCATCAGCACGTAATACAACCCTTGATAACCATGACTGGACTCAACGGTGTTCTGATCGGCAGGAGTTTCCACAATACACAGCAACGATTTATCGCGCTGCGCATTGTCACACAGAGAACAAACCACCGTCTCACTAAAGCTATTGCACTGTTCGCAATGCTTCAATGATTGAGTGGCTCTATCCAGCGCCTGCCCCAACACCACTGCACCTGACAAATCATGCTGCAGCAGGTGATACGCCATACGACGCGCGGTACGCTCACCCACACTGGGCAAGCGTCGTAGCGCATCAATCAGCGCCCGTAGTGGTTCGGGCTCAGGTAATACGGGTGTGGACATTAGAACGGCAGAGACATGCCTGGAGGCAATGGCAAACCGGCTGTCACAGAAGACATTTTCTCTTGGGAAGTGGCTTCAGCTTTACGCAGTGCATCGTTCATTGCGGCAGCAACCAAGTCTTCCAACATGTCTTTGTCGTCTTCCAACAGGCTAGGATCGATAGTGATGCGACGCACGTCATTGCGACATGTCATCACCACTTTCACCAGACCACCGCCTGCAGCACCTTCCACTTCGATGCTAGCCAAGGCTTCTTGGGCTTTTTTCATGTTTTCTTGCATTTGCTGCGCTTGACGCATCAACCCAGCGATCTGTCCTTTCATCATAACAACGTCTTCCTGTTGAAATAAAACCTAAAACTTAAACGGCCTTCAAATGATTGGCCTGTATGGAGCCGGGCATAATTTGCGCCCCGAACTCACGAATCAAACTCACGATAAACGGATCTTTAGGCGCATCTTGCTCCGCCTGAATCTGACGCTGCTCACGCTCGGCCTGCTCTACCGCATACGCCGTTGCATCACCCGTTGCACCGTATTCAATATTAACCCGTACTACTTGCCCAAAATACTCGGCAAGCACGGTACTTAATCTGGCTTTGGCTTGGCTATCGTCCGCTGAACGTATTTGCGCACGCAACACGATCTGGCCTTCTTTGTCAGCACTAATCCATTCACTCTGACGTGCGAGCTCCGCCGCCCAACCGCTAAGCGGCAAGCTAGCTGCCACCGCAGGCCAGCCTTCAGAATTCATTCTTTTGAGAGACGCAGACTTTGCGACTTCTCTAGGTTCTGAGATTAAACCCGATAAATCTGGTTCCGCGACATTCGCCTCAAAAGACGACACATCATCTTGGCCTGAGAACGAATCATCAAAACCTGGATCACCCGCCTGCTCATACGGAGCATCATCGCTCGCGCTGGCCTCATCTTCCCACGGAATATCATCAAAACCCGCAGGAGGCTCATTCGCCGCCGAAGCAGGCTCAGCCACCGGCGCTACTGGCTCAACCGCAACCTCTGGCGCGGGAGCACTAGGCTTATTCAGAATCGTACCGCCCACCTCTGTAGTTGGCGGCATAGCACCTGCTGGCGGTGCGGGTGGCTCATCATCACGTGCTGCAGGCGGTTGCTGCACAGCGGGAGGTTCCGCTGGTGCCGCCGCCGAGCTAGGCGAGACGGCTTCAGCCGTTTGCTCTGCCGGTGCAGGCGCTACAGGTGCAGCCTGTTCTGCCTGCGTCACAGGTGCTGAAACAGTTTCTGGTGCAGGCTCAACGGCAGCCTCTGGCGCTGGATTGTCCACAGAAGCGTGCTGAGCCGCTTCTACTGCAGACTCTACCGCTTGCTCTAACTGTGGAGAGGCGACTGCAGGGGCCGTCACCACAGCAGCAGCCACCGCAGGCGCGGCCACTGACGGCTCTCTACGAATCTCAGGTTGCGATGGCAAGGCATCACCCGGCATCAGCGCCAACATGCGCAAGCAACCCATCACAAAGCCAGCGTACTCATCCGGAGCCAAGCTCAATTCTTTACGGCTATGTACGGCGACCGAGTAAAACAACTGTACGAAGTCTGGCCCCAACTGCTTGGCCAAATCTTGAATATCAGCTTGTAGGGGATGCTCGGCAGGTGTAGCACCTGGTAGGCGCTGCTCTACAGCAATCTGCGAGAGCAATACGGCAAAATCACCCAACGCGGCCGAATAAGACAAGCCACGCAGAGCCAAATCATCCGCCACCGCCATCAGCGCTTGTGCATCGCGGTTAATCAACGCACGCAACAACTGACACAAATGCCCTTGGTCAATGGTGCCCAACATGCCTTGCACCGCATCGTTACTCACGTTGCCAGCACTGTAAGCAATAGCTTGGTCGGTTAATGACAGCGCATCACGCATAGAGCCCGCTGCCGCTTGCGCAATCAAACGCAAACCCGGCACGTCGAACTCGATTTTTTCTTCTTCTAGAATTTGCTGCAAATGCTCCACGATCGCAGGCACTGTCATTTGCTTCAGGTTGAACTGCAAGCAACGCGACAACACCGTCACAGGAATTTTCTGTGGATCAGTGGTCGCCAAAATAAACTTCACGTGTGCTGGCGGCTCTTCCAAGGTTTTAAGCATGGCGTTAAACGCATGCCCCGTAAGCATGTGCACCTCGTCAATCATGTAGACCTTATAACGGCCCACACTAGGTGCATACACAGCCTGCTCTAGCAACTGCGTCATCTCGTCCACACCACGGTTGGACGCCGCATCCAGCTCTACATAATCAACAAACCTACCGCTATCGATTTCCTGACACGCCCGGCATTGCCCACAGGGATTAGGTGTAATACCTGTTTCGCAGTTCAGCGCCTTTGCCAAAATACGCGACAACGTGGTCTTCCCCACCCCACGAGTACCCGTGAACAGCCACGCGTGGTGCAGCCTTTGCGTCGTCAACGCATGGCTCAACGCACGGACAACGTGGTCCTGACCAATGAGGGTATCAAAGGAACGGGGGCGCCATTTACGGGCAAGAACAAGATAGGTCATGCTTTTAGAAGGCCAGAAAATTACCAGCATCCACTAGATGCTATCGAAAGCAAAAGTGTACCGGATTCCCGTGTGCTATGGGCAGAATAACGCTAAAGGGGGAGATGTAACAGATAGGCATAGGCCAGTAGAAGGGTGGCGAGCCTGACTTCGGCACTGATTCGGGACAGCTATGGCTGCTTCGTTCCCGACCTGACCAGGTTGACTGTTGAACCATGCGAAGGGACCCGCCACGGAGAATTGTAGCATAGGTATTACAGCTGTGTGGCAGGCTGGGTGAAATTCTAGGTGATGGTTTTATAAGGTGCTGATACGTAAAGGTAAGGGGAGGTTGTCATCGCTCTTGCTGGAGACTGCAGAATATAACTTTGTGCTGTGTTCATCGCACATGCAGGGGGACTGCAGGAATACTTTTTGTGATTTGAGACACCAAATCACAAAAGTTTCCTCTCCGTCCCCCGATTGATCTGAGAGATGTGAGATTTACAGCCCTTTCTTTTGAGGTGTTGGCGCGGCTTGACCCAATTGGGAAGCAGGTTATCGATCATCTGTAATGTCAGCTATGCCATCAGAAAATACAACTTAGTTATTTTGATGAAAGCAGCAAGTGCCAAGATTATCAGCACACAGGATAAACAAACATCTTCAGGAATTGGTAAACATGCCCCTTCCATCTGCTACAGAAGTACGCATTAGCCACAGCAGCAACCACACTAAAAACCGTGGCAAGCGATGAAGGGGAAACGGAGGAAAGTATTTTTTTATTTGGTGGTCAAATTAAAAAATACTTTTCGCAGTGCTAGCTAATGCAAGCAACCGTTGATCAGCCCAATGCAGCACTCATCGCCTATGCCGGAAACTGCTGGATGACGTTTCAGTGTCAGCAGCCAGCTTTTGATTAAAACAATGCCACACTCATTAACTACGCTGGGAGCAACCATACTCACAGCAACGCCATCTGGCTCCCCACCGGCGCAATCACATATGGCACCCACAAATCCACCCTTGGGAAGTACAACGCTGCTTTAGCCTGCCGCCCATCCAACGCCTGCACTTGTTCGCAATAGCGCTGCAACTGTGCGCTGTGACGCTCTAGCATGCGCCGCTCAAACATAGGAACAGTTTCACCTTCTGCTGGTGCGGATGTTTTGTAGTCCACGATTAACCAGTGATCCTCTTGCGATATCGCCAAGTCAATCACCGAAACCCGTCCACCGGCATCTAGCAACGACCATTCTCTATAGGCTTTGGCGACTCCCAATAACCACTGCCCTCGTTCGCTGCTGATCGTCGCTTTAAGGGTTTGCTGCAGAATATCCAGAGACTGCATAACACGCT
>SRSN01000193.1 GCA_004791645.1 Alcaligenaceae bacterium 429 | reverse complement strand
AAATAACTATCAGCACTAGGGGTTTCCCTTAGGTGAAAACAGAAGTAGATTCGTTATCTTGCTGATTACCAAGACACCTTTTAGGATGCTATGACTTCCAATACATCTCTTCTTAACAAGACGCCCGAAGGCCTCTTAAACACACTGGATGACAAGTCACCGCTACCGCTTTACCACCGCTTGTATGTCTTGCTGCGTGAGCAAATTATTAGTGGCAGCTATAGAAATGGCGAAAGTTTGCCGCCTGAAAATGATTTGGTACAGAACTTTGGTGTAAGCCGAATTACCGTGCGACGTGCCTTAAATGACTTAGCAGCAGAGGGCTTAATTACCCGTGCTCGCGGGCGTGGCACACAAGTCACCTATAGCGAAAACACTGCCATCATGGGCCGCCCGGTTATTGCCAGTATTGATGGTTTAATGGCCAACCTATCCATTATTGGTCACAACACCTCAGTAGAAGTAAAGTCGTTGGACTACATTCCAGCAGCAGCTGGCATTGCTGAGCAACTCAACATTGAACTGGGTACAACCATCCAATATGTCTCTCGTGTACGCTATCTCAAGAACGAACCTTTTTCTCACTCGCAGAGTTACCTGCTTGAAGACATAGGACGCTCTTTCTGCACCGAAGACCTAATTAATCATGCTCTAGTAGACCTCATACAAAAAGCAGGCATTACCATTGAGCACGTACAACAAGCTATTACCTGCACACTTGCCGATGAGCACTCTGCTCGCCTACTAAAAACCTCTATTGGATCCCCCTTACTCAAGCTACGCCGGCTGTTTATAGATGCAGACGAACGCCCTATCAACTACTCAGAGATCCTGTACACGCCTGATCGGTTTGAATACCGAATGAACTGGTCTAGAGGCAACAATAACAACCTAGAGCTTGCACAGGATTTTCAACGCTAACGTCTTTACTAATAGAAGCCGTAAAACACCAGCACAGCAAATAACGCGTAACCACCACTCACCACCAGTAGCTCACGCCCTTGTACTGATCCACGTTTGAAGATTCACCATAAGTAAACGATGGCCCATCAAATAACCAAGGGGTGAAAAAGAGGCCTAGGGCGCTAGGGATGGTGGCTTGAATCATCATGGCACCCGAGATATTGGCGAGGGCTAAGCCTGTGAGGTTTCAGCTACCAATGGCGTATTTTTAGAGGCTCTAGTTCCTCTTCTTCAGGTACCACATCAGTTCGCACCTCTGCAGAGCCTCGTGCTAATTTCTTGCGATTCAGTAATAAGGCTAGCCCCACGACAGCATAGAGCAGAGTGGCCAAAGGTCTCGCCTGACAAACTTTGCTAGTGCAACGGCTGAGCACGCTATGAAAGAAGGCTCTTCAATTTTGTTGACGTGGACTCCCTAACACGCTGTTAGAAATCGCTACTCCCCAATGACAATGGGCCAAGGTGTAGCAGTCGATATAGCTACTGTCACGACAAATACTCAACGCTGTAGGGCATATGTCCCAAGAAATTGTCACAAGACCTTAGATAATTTTACTTAGTAGCCTCACGCCTTTCTTGTTACCGTGTAATCAAGAACGCAGCAAAAAGGTGTACCCGTTGTCCTCTCCTAAGATCAGCAACACAGACTCGCTAGTACTGGATTATGTGAAAGCATTAGGCATTATTGCAGTGGTAATAGGCCACTACCCCGGTGACCCATTTACCTTTCTAAAGCCCTATGTCTATCACATGCCACTGTTTTTCTTTCTGGGTGGTCTGCTGCTCAACACCCGTCGCAGCGTAGCGTCGCACGCACTAGGCATTGTTAAAAAACACCTGTTCTACATCGCAGCAGTCTATGTATTGATCGCGTTGGTCTTTGCCATCTTGCATCAGTTGTATCCCATTGCCTATACCAGCATGTGGCGAGGCTCACTACTAGATTCAGTGCTTTACCCTATAGAGCAAAGCTTTCATGGTGGTAGCTATTTCTTTGTAGGCTGGTTTTTATTTGCCTACGCCATTGCGTCCCTGCTGTGCTTTCTGGTTGTTCTACTACTAGATAAAACTATTCGCCACACTAGCGTTCACTATAGTCTCGTACTGAGCGCCGCTTTGCTAATGGGGCTGCTAGGCATGGACGTCATTGCCCCGTTATATCAAGCCAATAAAATCTTCTACTACAACCTGCTATCACAGGTATTAGTAGGTTCATCGTTTTTCTTATTGGGATACTGCGCTAAAGGTTTTATTTTCAAACTGGCTGGCTTATACAGCTTTGTAGGTTCATTCGTGTTTCTTTACCTGATGCAGCAATACGATGCACTGCAACCTCTGGTCATTGCATGGAGTAAATACAGTTTGGGCTTTGCGCGTCAAACCCTAACAGCCTTAGCGGGCATCGTCGCTATTTTTTCTATTGCTAAGATACTGGCGCATTACCAGAACATGGCTGCACTTAAAAAAATAGGTCAGCACTCTAAACCCATTATGTCGTACCACATACTGGCCTTTGTACTGCTGGATATTGTGTTTTCATGGCTAGGACTCTGGGATCTGCACCACACCAAAGCCCTTAATCACTACTACAGCCCATTTACATGGCCTATCTACATAGGCTTAGGCGTAGCCATTCCTATGCTGTTGCATAACCTGTTTACGCGTGCTAAACGTAACTTACCAGCTCTTGCTACGTAGCCAGCCTATATGACGCAACGCCTGGAGCTCACATCGCTGCGGCCTCAGCCGAAACCCACTCAATAAAAGCTTGAACCTCTGCTCGCTTCGCAGCGCCGGGTCGCGTGACGATGTAGTAAGCGAATCGCGCAGGCCACGGCTTATCTAGCACTTGCACCAATCTACCCGCTTTGATTTCCTCACGTGCATAGGCCTCTGGAATCAAGGCTATGCCTTGTCCTGATTCTGCGGCACGTATGAGTAAATAGTCATCTTCAAACACACCGCCCGATCGCGCACGTTCATCTACCTGTACACCATGCGCACGTAACCATAACGACCAGTCTGCGCGGTCTACATCGTGCAATAACGGATAATTCAAGCAATCTATTGGCTCACGCAGGGCATGTCCTTGCAGTAAGCTATCAGCTGCCACAGGCACCAAGACGGGCGCCATCAAGGGCAGCACATCTAGCTCGGGGTAGTCGCCCAACCCATGCCGCAACGCGATATCTACTCGATCTTTACGCATGTCTACAAGATCAGAGCCTGTTTCCACTCGTACCTCTATATGCGGATACTGCTGCGTAAAACGGCCTAAACGCGGCACCAACCACGACGCTGCAAATGCAGCCACTGTGCTGATAGTGAGTGTTCTGGTGCTCGCGTGTGCCGCCACCATATCCATCGCTCTATCAACTTGTGCGAACGCATCATTCAGCATGGGGTAGAGCTTTTCGCCCATGTAGGTCAGGCGCATACCTAAGCGCTCACGTTGTAATAGCTCGGTATTTAAGCGCTCTTCCAGTAAACGCATTTGCTGACTCACAGCACCCGGCGTCACGTGTAGTGCCTCAGCAGCACCTTTGATACTGCCCTGTTTGGCGACTTCTACAAACGTACGTAGCGCCTGCAAAGGTGGCATTACACTCATTTTAGCTTTCCTAAACTCTAAAGTTAGTATAAATCGCTTTATTTACAAGCTAATAACGACCGAAAATTACCTAACTTAAGCCCTATTCTACCTTTAGAAAATTCAAAGATTGTTATGTTACAGCTTTATACCGACAGCTCACCTAACGGCTTTAAAATCACCATCGCTTTAGAAGAGTTAGGCATACCCTACACCCTGCACCATATTCGTATAGAAGAAGGTGAACATCGTCAGCCTGATTTTTTAGCACTGAACCCACATGGCCGTATTCCCGTGCTCAAAGACGATAGCAACGGCGTAGTGCTATTTGAGTCAGCAGCCATTTTGCTTTATCTGGCAGAGAAAACCGGAAAGCTCTTACCCAGCGACGTGCAACAACGTTGGGAAGCCATTAAATGGCTGCAATTTCATGCCTCCAGTGTTGGTCCTATTATTGGTCAACGTGTGTATTTTGAGTTATTTGATAGCACGCCTAACCCCGTCGCTATTGGGCGCTACCAACGCATGACAGATCAGGTTTTTAGTGTGCTTGATCAACAGCTAGCGCAACACCCTTATTTGGCAGGTGATGACTACTCTATTGCGGATATTGCCCATTTTGGTTGGTCGCATATCGCACGTATTATTAACTTCGATTTCAGCCACCATACTCACCTGAGTGCGTGGCATGATCGTATTGCTGCACGCCCTGCTGTCCAAAAAGGGATTACCTTGCCAGAACCCGCCACAGGGGCGTAACTATTTTTCTCTATCTTCGCAACTTGAGCCATTTTTTAGTAGACTGAGACGGCGCTACCATGTGGTAGGCGTCGTCAACGGCTTTCACGATAGCTCGTGGGCTCACGCGTCTCGCTACTCTCATATTGCTGAATCATCATGACTAGACAGGGATACTTTTCACCGCGCAATGCGTTGTTGCTGCTTTCTGCGGGAATTCTGTCTGCCTGCCATTTACCCGCCACGCCAGATAAAACGGTTTCAGAAGCCTGCCTGCAACACGACACCCACGATACGTTGCTGGGAAAAAGTGTACAGCCCCAAGTGGCACAACACCCTCTACTTTCTGGTGTAGTACCACTGCCTGATGCGCTAGACGCTTTTGCTGCACGCATTTTGATGATTTCGACTGCGCAGCGCAGCATAGATGTTCAGTACTACATTTGGCGGAATGACATTACAGGTAATCTGCTGCTGCATGCTCTGCATGAGGCCGCTAAACGTGATGTGCGGGTGCGCTTGCTGATTGATGACAACGGCACCAGTGGTCTGGATGCAAAATTGGCGTTGCTCAATGCCGAACCCAATGTGGAAGTACGACTTTTTAACCCCTTCCCATTTCGTACCTTCAAACAATTAGGTTTTTTAACCGATTTCAGCCGCCTGAATAGGCGCATGCACAACAAGTCGCTCACCGTAGATGGTCAAGCGACCATTGTAGGTGGACGCAATATTGGTGATGAGTATTTTGGCGCGACCCAAGACGTAGCCTTTGCCGATTTAGATGTCATGGTAGTAGGTCCCGTCGTTGATGAGGTCTCTAAGGATTTTGACCGCTACTGGAACCACCAAGCAGCGTATCCCATAGAACTGCTGGTCGATGCACCAGATCAAAAAACAGCTGAGGCACTGCTATCAGAAGAACGCAACGCCTCGCTTATTCCACAAGCACAAGCGTATGTAGAAACTATTGCCACCTCTACCTTTGTAGAAAATCTATTGGCTGGCCAATTAGCTTTTCAATGGGTTCCCGTCACCATGGTCAGTGACGATCCAGACAAGGTATTGGGCAAAGCACAGCCCACCGCCATGTTAATGCCTAGGCTGTTGGAGATATTGGGAGAACCCACGCAATCTATAGATTTGGTATCGCCCTACTTCGTTCCTACTCAGCAAGGAGTAGATGCATTTTCCGCACTCACCAAACAAGGTGTGCGCTTACGCATTCTCACCAATGCGATGGAAGCAACCGACGTGCTAGCGGTGCACGCAGGCTATGCCAAATACCGGCTCCCCTTGCTTCAACAAGGTATAGAGCTATTTGAAATGCGCAGAGAAGGCGACAAAGATCGGGCCAAAGAGAAAGCGGGGCCATTTGGTAGTTCAGGTTCTAGCCTACATGCAAAAACCTTTGCGGTAGATGGCAAGAGAGCTTTTGTAGGGTCATTTAACTTTGACCCTCGCTCAGCCGTGTTGAACACCGAGCTAGGCTTTGTGATTGAAAGCGAAGACATGGCCAAAGCAATTACCGATGCCTTTGACCACACCGTCCCCTACTACGCGTATCAACTCGCGCTAGAAAAAAACAATGATTTAGTGTGGATTAGCCAAAGTTCTCAAGGTACGCAGACACAAACCACAGAGCCTTCCTCATCGTTTTGGAAGCGTTTATACGTGGGCTTTCTGTCTTGGTTGCCCATAGAGTCACTACTCTAAGTACCTACGCAGCACATCACTGCGATTCCCTCATGCAAAACGGCCTAGACAATCATG
>SRSN01000192.1 GCA_004791645.1 Alcaligenaceae bacterium 429 | reverse complement strand
CCAGGATCAAACTCTTCAGTTTAATCTCTGTATATTTTGCTTCAAATAACCGAAGTTATCTAAAGCGGAGTAATTCGTACTCAAAGAAATTTAGAGTTGTTTGCACAAGGCAAAAACCTAATTTTCTTTATGTGAGCACTTGATCTATATGTTTGGCGAACCTTCGTGAGAAGGTTGGTCCACTCATTCCAAGCGCCCACACTTATCGGCTGTTAAATTTTTAAAGAACACTTGCTACCGAAGTAGCTAGTCGCTGCCGCTGCAGCTAAACCAGAGAAGTGAAATTATGAAGCAATTTGTTTTTGGTGTCAAGCGTTTATTTTCAAAACATTTAAAACCGAAACTACCTCAAAACCACTCACAAAAATTAACTCTCAAACCTGAAAACTAAGTTTTGCGCTCTTCAGCAAAGAAAGAAACTTTAACATGGTTTTTTAAAACTTGTCAAGATTTATTTTCTTGCCGTTTCACCCTTTCGGATGAATCGCAACCTTCCGTAGAAGACCGCTTCCTTGTGAAGCAATTCGCTTATCAATCAAGGGATATGAACTATAGCGCGTATTTAAGAACCTTGTCAAACACTTTGTTAATAAATTTTCGCAGAGTTACAAAATAACCTGAAAATAGCTGCAGAACCCCTGTCAACCCTAGGTATCTATAGAGAGCTACCTATAGCGGACACTGATGATTTCCCCTCCCCTACACATTCTCTGCAACTGAAATGGCAAAGCTTAGTCAGTTATCTACCTGAAAGTAATCAACCGAAGTGCCGCCCGCGCTAGAGAGAGAAAGAGCTCTATATAGAGACTCTACGTTCTATATAGACACCCTGCAGTAATGGCGCAAAGTTCGTACTCACTACTTATCTGGATATTACGGATGCAAACAGCAAGGAAACCACTATCTAATAGTGCTACACCTGCGTTCACTATATATATGCACTGTTTTTAAGACCCGCGCCTAGTATGCAACAAAGCTGAATGGAATTAGCGTTGCAGTCACCCAGTCAGTACGCATGAATATACTTACCTGCTTATACATGCTCCAGTACATCAAAGCCGCTGCCGGACTCCTACTTCAGCAATACTCTGTGCACAAGCTACAGCTATATTGCATACTCTCCTTCTATATAGATAGCGTTGTTGTATTTGCATCCGCCCGACTCGGTAGCCACAAAAAGCAGTTCATCACGAAGAGTCTAGTCAAATCGACACTCTTATAGATAGAGGGCGAAAGAGTGATCTATATATAGGTGGGGGTGGCAATATTGTAGGATAGCCAAGCAGCTCCGCTGTCGCTGTGACTTTTACCCTGCCTGTCATAACCCTCTGCTATCCCCCTCTATATATATATAGAGAGAGAGAGAATCAAGCTGATTCTCTGCCTCCCCCTGCGCTTAGTACTGGTTCGAATAGAAATGCACGATCGTACTCACTTCTAGATCAAGGGCTCAAGCCGGACGCGTACCTACCACACCTCTACCAGTATTATTTAGTGCACTCAGGGTAAATACCTCTGTATAGCACCCCTTCCCTACATCTACATCTACATCTACATCTACTTCTACTTCTACTTCTACTTCTACTTCTACTTCTACTTCTACTTCTACTTCTACTTCTACTTCTACTTTTGCTTTTGCTTTTGCTTTTGCTTTTGCTTTTGCTTTTGCTTTTGCTTTTGCTTTTAGCATTGTTCGTGACTACTCAAGCTCTTTGCTGATTAGCTTTGTGGCTACCAAGTGCTCAACGACTCGCATAACTACGAGTGTTTCTCTAGACCAATAAGCTGAGTCACATACCTGTGCTCTATTTCTGTGCAACCGTCACCGCAACAACAACTCACTGCCCTTCGGTAGCACTCAGCAGAACGTGGTGTATATGTGGGTCTATTGGCGTGTGATGAGTAATCACATCATCTTGAGCTCGCTCTACACGAAAGACCACACGGAGAAAAACGATACAAGCAGGTGACTTGATATAGATTTGCAGATTGCAGCCTCTATATATAGAGTGCTGTCACTTACGTCTCACCTGGCTACCAACATGATGCACCTAACATGTGTCCAGAGTTTGTTTACCATCTATATATAGATAGACGGTAAGTGGGGCAACTGGGTGAATTGATAGAAGCATCCACTCCATGCATACACCGCCTAGATAGAACAACCGTATAAGACCTAACCCTTTCTACACACGATGGAAGCGAACATAAAAAAAGCCCGGCTCTTTCGAACCGGGCTTTTCCACGTAACCGAAATTACGCTATACGCATTAGATCGCGCGCGATGCTGTGACCAGGCGAACTACAGACCACGTTTTACCGCGGCTGATAGGACGACCTTCAGCAATTTCCACTACATCACCTTCGTTGTACTGGTTTTGCTCGTCATGCGCTTTGTACTTGTTGGTACGAATCATGATCTTGCCGTACAAAGGATGTTTTACGCGACGCTCTACTAGAACGACAACGGTTTTATCCATTTTGTTGCTGACCACGCGACCTTGCAAAGTACGCTGACGCTTTTGCGTTTGGGTTGTTTGCGTTTCGCTCATCTTACTTTCCTGCGTTCTCAGCCATTACGGTACGAACACGAGCGATGTCGCGACGTACTTTGGATAGCTGGCTGGTGTTGGAAAGCTGCTGAGTTGCACGCTGCATACGCAGACTAAATTGTGCTTTCAGCAGACTCTCGAGCTCTGCATTGAGCTCGGCCGTATCTTTAGCACGGAGTTCACTGGCTTTCATGAGATCTCCTTAAGCACCAATGTGGCGCGATACAAAGGTCGTAGAAATAGGCAGCTTAGCGGCAGCCAGGCGGAACGCCTCACGTGCCAACTCTTCACTTACACCTTCCATTTCGTACAAAACTTTGCCAGGTTGAATTTCAGCGACCCAGAATTCCGGACTACCTTTACCGCTACCCATACGTACTTCAGCAGGTTTCTGCGAAATAGGTTTGTCAGGGAAAATACGAATCCAAATACGGCCACCACGTTTGATGTGACGGTTGATCGCACGACGAGCTGCTTCAATTTGACGAGCAGTCAAACGGCCACGGCCGGTTGCTTTCAAGCCAAATTCGCCGAAAGACACCAGGTTGCCACGAGTGGCTAAACCAGTGTTACGACCTTTCTGCTCTTTGCGATACTTTCTGCGTGAGGGTTGCAACATAGTTATTCTCCTTCAGGCGCAGGAGCAGCAGAATCGCGACGTGGGCCACGGCCACGACCTGGACGACGACCTTCTGGACGTTCGCCACGAGGACGGCGGTGACGACGCTCTTCTGGAGCAGCAGCTTCTACTGGCATTTCGCCGTTAGGAAGCATGTCGCCTTTGTATACCCATACCTTGATACCGATAATACCGTAGGTTGTGTGAGCTTCTGCAGTTGCGTAGTCAATGTTGGCACGCAATGTATGCAGAGGCACGCGACCTTCGCGGTACCATTCTGTACGGGCAATTTCAATACCGTTCAGACGACCAGCGCTAGCAATCTTGATACCTTGTGCACCCAGACGCATTGCGTTCTGCATAGCGCGTTTCATGGCGCGGCGGAACATAATACGTTTTTCCAATTGCTGGGCGATGGAATCAGCGATCAACTGAGCATCGGTTTCTGGCTTGCGAACTTCTTCGATGTTCACGTGAACAGGAACGCCCATCAAACGCTGAAGGTCAGCCTTCAAGCTTTCGATGTCTTCGCCACGTTTACCAATTACTACGCCTGGACGGGCGGAGAAAATAGTAATGCGGGCGTTTTTGTTTGGGCGCTCGATCAGCACACGGCTTACCGAAGCGTTCTTCAGTTTTTTCTTCAGGTACTCGCGTACTCGGATATCGTCAGCCAACATGCCGGAGAATTCGTTGTTATCAGCGTACCAACGAGAATTCCAGTTGCGGTTAACGGCGAGGCGGAACCCAATTGGGTGAACTTTTTGTCCCATTGTGACTCCTTAACCGACCTTAACCACAATGTGGCAGGTCTGCTTCTCGATACGGTTACCGCGGCCTTTGGCACGAGCAGAGAATCGTTTCAAAGACTGTGCTTTGTCCACAAAAATTGTGGTCACGCGCAGTTCATCGATATCGGCACCGTCGTTATGTTCAGCATTAGCAATAGCGGACTCAAGCGCTTTTTTGATAATGCCAGCGGCTTTCTTTGGCGTGAAAGTCAGAGTATTCAGAGCGTAAGAAACGCTTTTGCCACGGATCATGTCCGCAACTAAGCGAGCTTTTTGCGCTGAAATACGTACGCCACGAATTGTTGCTGTGGTTTCCATCGCTTATCTCCGAGACTTCTTGTCCGCAGCATGACCCTTGAACGTACGGGTCAGAGCGAATTCGCCCAGCTTATGACCAACCATGTTCTCGTTTACGTAAACGGGAACGTGTTGACGGCCATTATGCACGGCAATAGTCAGCCCAATGAACTCAGGCAGGATGGTTGAACGGCGGGACCAAGTTTTGATCGGCCGTTTATCGTTGCCCGCGACAACTGCATCGACCTTCTTGATCAGATGCTCGTCTACAAATGGGCCTTTTTTAATCGAACGTGACATGTGTACGCCCCTTACTTGCGCTTACGACGCGAGACAATCATGTTGTCTGTGCGTTTGTTACGGCGGGTACGGTAGCCCTTAGCAGGGGTACCCCATGGACTGACCGGCTCGCGACCTTCACCTGTACGACCTTCACCACCACCGTGAGGGTGATCGATCGGGTTCATGGCTACACCACGTACGGTTGGGCGAATACCACGCCAGCGTGTCGCACCAGCTTTACCGATTTGACGCAGGCTGTTGTCTTCGTTACTTACGGAACCGATAGTTGCACGGCAATCAATGTGCACGCGACGAACTTCACCGGAACGCAGACGAATCTGAGAGTAAGCACCATCACGTGCCAACAACACAGCGGATGCACCAGCGGAACGAGCCAACTGAGCACCTTTACCTGGCAACATTTCGATGCAGTGAATTGTTGCACCGATAGGGATGTTGCGGATAGGCAGTGTGTTACCAGCGCGGATAGGAGCATCCTGACCGGATACAACAGTTGCACCAACTTCCAGACCACGTGGAGCAATGATGTAACGACGCTCACCATCGGCGTAGCACAACAAAGCAATGTGGGCTGTACGGTTAGGGTCGTATTCCAGACGTTCTACTTTCGCAGGAATACCATCCTTGTTGCGACGGAAGTCAACAATACGGTAATGCTGTTTGTGACCACCACCACGGTGACGTACAGTGATGTGACCGTTGTTGTTACGGCCAGCTGTACGTGATTTTTTCTCCAGCAGGGGAGCGTAAGGTGCGCCTTTGTGCAACTCAGAGTGCACAACTTTCACCATGCTGCGACGGCCTGCCGAGGTAGGTTTTACTTTAACGAGTGCCATTAGTTCACCTCAGTAAAGTCGAGTTCCTGACCCGCTTTGAGCGACACGTATGCTTTGCGCTCGTTGCGGCGGCGACCTTGGAAACGGCCAAATCGTTTTGCTTTACCGTTCTGGTTCAAAACCTGAACAGACTCAACCTCAACTTTGAACAAGTGCTCAACAGCAGCCTTGATCTCAGGTTTAGTAGCGTCAGCGGCAACGCGGAAAGCGATTTGCTGATTCAGCTCAGCAACCATCGTGGCTTTTTCAGTCACGATTGGAGCTAGGATGACTTGGTATAAACGCTCTGTGTTCATCCCAGGATCTCCTCGAGTTGAGCGATAGCTGCCTTAGTGATCAACACTTTTTTGAAGTGGATCAACGAAACAGGGTCAGCATAACGCGGTTCGACCACAGCAACGTTTGGCAGGTTACGCGTAGCCAGATAGAGGTTTTCATCAAATGCGTCAGTAATGAGCAGCACAGAATCCAGACCCATGTCTTTCAGCTTGGAAGCAGCCAATTTTGTTTTTGGAGCATCCACAGCGAAGTTTTCTACTACGGCCAGACGGTCGTCACGAGCCAACTGAGAAAGAATAGCGCGCAGACCTGCACGGTACATTTTCTTGTTAACTTTGTGGCTGTAGTTTTCTTCGCCAGTGTTAGGGAACGCGCGACCACCCCCACGCCACAGCGGGGAAGAGGACATACCAGCACGAGCACGGCCCGTACCTTTTTGTTTCCAAGGCTTACGTGTGCTGTGAGAAACAGTACCACGTGTTTTCTG
>SRSN01000191.1 GCA_004791645.1 Alcaligenaceae bacterium 429 | reverse complement strand
GCATAATGCTGGCTTTTTTTGCGGCCCTATAGGGGTAGGGGGTTACAGGTCTTCCTGCATGACTCCCCACCACGCTAAGGTTTGTGAGAAATGGTGCTGCACCATACTGGCAGCCGCGGTTTCGTCTCCAGAGGCAATGGCATCCAAAATAGCGATGTGTTCATTCATGGCCAAGTTAATACGTGTATTCAGTGGGGGGCGGTATTTCTGCAATACATGTATGCGATCACAGTTCTCGCTGTAGTTCTTGGCAACGATGGGGTTTTTTAGGGTATTGGCCAAATAGTGATGCAGGCGCCAGTCTAGCTCCATCGCCTCTAATTGCAATTGACGTGTCAGAGGTGTGTTTTGCAGTTTTTCTATGATGTCTACATGGGCTTGTCTCAGCGCTGCTAGGGTAGTGTGGTCTGGCTGTTGTGCCGTGAGCCTAGCCCCTTCTACGTCAATCAAATAACGAAAATGAAAGTTGGCGTAGAGTTCTTGAGGGCTAAGTTCTAACACCACAATGCCACGCTGAGGGTACACCGTGACTAAGCCTACAGCCGCTGCTTTTTTGATGGCATCGCGTATGGGGGCGGTAGCGAAGCCTAGTTTCTCGCATAGTTCAGAAATAGACACCATTTGCCCTGAGCGTATTTCGCCTGAGATCAGTATCTCGCGTAACGCTTCAAAAGCTTGTTCGCTTAGCAGGGCGTGACTGCGGTTTGTTTTTGTTGTCACTAAGAGGCCTCGTTGTTGCGGGTGTTCTACCTTGGTTGATAAGGGTAAGTGCCCTGTGTGTGCTGATTCGCAAATCACTTATATTAGGAATGCCACATCTAATATTAACTAAGATTTCAGTTGTATAACTTTTGCTTTGTAACTGAAATTTCAGTTGGAATTTTAAATAATAAAACAAGTGAGAGAGGTGACTATGCGGTTCTTTAAAAGTTTATTTGGGCAGGTGATTATTGCCTTAGTGTTGGGTGTGATTGCTGGCGTTGTATGGCCAGACACTGCGGTAGCGTTAAAGCCTTTTGGCGATGGTTTTATCAAACTGATCAAGATGATTATTGCGCCCTTGGTGTTTTGTGTGGTGGTGCATGGTATTTGCGGCACGAGCGACATCAAGAAAGTAGGGCGCGTGGGTGTCAAAGCACTCATTTATTTTGAGGTGGTCACTACTTTTGCGCTGGTATTAGGTATTAGCTTGGCGTATTTCTTTGCGCCTGGCGGTGGCATGAATGTGGACCCTAGCACCTTAGATGCGAGTGCGATGGATGCGTACACATCACGCGTAGCGGGGGCGACAGACACCACAGGGTTCTTGATGAACATCATTCCTACTACCTTTGTGGATGCCTTTGCTAGTGGTGATATTTTGCAGGTGCTGTTGATCGCCATCTTGTTTGGTTTGGCAGTAGCCATGTTGGGTGAGAAAGGTCGTCCCATCGCTCAGCTTATAGACTTGTTGTCGCATGTGTTCTTTAAGCTGATTGGCTTTATTGTGCGTTTAGCGCCAGTGGGCGTGTTGGGGGCCGTCGCCTTTACCGTTGGTAAGTATGGAATTGGCACCTTAGGCAAGCTGGGCATGTTGGTGGCGCTGTTCTACGTGACCTGCTTTATTTTCGTAGTGGTAGTGTTGGGTGCTATTTTGCGATTGGCCGGCTTCAATATCTTCAAATTCATCCGCTATTTGCGTGAGGAGCTGTTGGTGGTGCTAGGCACAGCCTCGTCTGATGCCGTATTACCGCAGGTGATGCGTAAACTTGAGCGTTTGGGCGTAAAAAACACCACGGTGGGTTTGGTGATTCCTACAGGCTATTCCTTTAACTTGGATGGTTTCTCTATCTACTTAACGTTAGCCGCTGTGTTTATTGCCCAAGCCACCAATACGCCGTTAAGTTTTGTGGATCTGATGACTATCTTGCTGATTTCTATGCTGACATCCAAAGGTGCGCATGGTGTACCCGGGTCGGCCATTGTAATTTTGGCGGCAACGCTTAGTGCAGTGCCCGCGATTCCTGCTATTGGCTTGGTATTGGTGCTGTCTGTGGACTGGTTTATGGGCATGGCTAGAGCGTTGACCAACATGATCGGTAACTGCGTAGGTACGGTAGTGATCGGTGCGTGGGAGGGCGACGTAGATAAAGAACGTGCTCATGCGGTCTTAAATGGTGAGTTGATCGTGGATTTGAGTAAAGCTGAAGACTAATCATTTGTTATTGATACAGCCATAGCAGCTAGAGAATAAAGCCCCAATAGGCTCTATTGGGGCTTTTTGCCGCGTGGATTCCTACAAAGGGTGGACGTGATTTCCAGCATGTTTGACTGTGAGGCGCGACAATAATGCAGCAATAGCGATGGCAGCGTGTCATCAGCACCGCGACGAACAACAAATAGACCTAGATAACCAGAAGCACCAAGGAGCACGCATGGCCCGAAATATAGAAATCAAAGCATATATAGACAGTATTGCTGCAGTGTTACCCAACGCATTAGCGGTAGCAACGGCTGCTCCAGTCGAGATACAGCAAGACGATACGTTTTTTCAGTGTGCAAATGGGCGATTGAAATTGCGGGCTTTTGATGCTCAACGGGGTGAGCTGATTTTCTATAGTCGTGCTAATCAGGCTGGTCCTAAAGAGTCTTTTTACCTGATAAGTAGCACCACGCAGCCGCAGCAATTACGAGAAGTATTGGCAGCCGCGCATGGCGTCGTGGGGCGAGTCATTAAGCACCGTACATTGGTGATTGCCGGCCGTACCCGTATTCATTTGGATCGTGTAGAGAATTTAGGTGAGTTTTTAGAGCTGGAAGTGGTGCTAGAAGACGGTGAAAGCTCTGAAGCAGGCATGAAAGAAGCCTATGCGTTGATGCAGCAGTTGGGCGTAGGGGAAGAGCAGCTTATTGAGGGTGCTTACGTAGATTTGTTAGCACAGAAACCCTAGCAATATGGCATAGCGGTAGGGCCGCTAGGGCTTTAAAATAAAGGCGTTACCACTTTCTGATCTGAGTAATTTATGGCGACATCAGCAGAGATTATAGATTTTTTGCTGGATCAACTCTCTAGTGTGAACCAGCTCAGCACCAGACGCATGTTTGGTGAATACTGCGTGTATGTGTCTGGCAAGCCTGTGGGGTTTGTGTGCGATGATCAGCTGTATATGAAAATCACGCCTGCAGGTCGTCATGTTGCACCACAATTGGAAGAGGGATTTCCGTATCCCGGAGCTAAACCATACCTACTGGTTACCGCAGATAGGTGGGAAGATCGAGACTGGTTGATTGAGCTTGTTCTGGCAACGTATGGTGATTTACCCGATCCTAAGCCACGTAAGAAACGTAAGGCTTGAAGGTGCATTAATGAGGTTTAGGGATAGCCCCCAGATGCGTCAAGAGGCTTTGTAGTGGCGGGCCTAAAGCATTCCAGTCCTGATAGCACACACACAGTTGGCGTGTGGCCCACTCATCGGTCAACGCCAGTTTTTTATAGGTATAACGACGCTGGTATTGGGTGGCAATCGCTTTGGGTAGAATAGCGACGCCTATGCCGTGTTGCACCATCTCGCACATGCCCTCAAACGTTTTCATCTGTATGCGCAATTGCAGCACATGACCTAGGGTACGTGCTTGCATGTCTATGTGATCTTGTAGCGCATTGCCGGGGCTAAGGCCCACAAAGGTTTCTGTGACCACATCAGCAAACGACAGTTTTGTGTGTTGAGCCAATCTATGGTCAGGCGGCACAATCAGCAGCAGATGATCGGCAGCTACGGGCTGCAAGTGTAGGTGAGGGGCCGCTATGGCATCAGACACAATACCAGCGTCCGCCACACCTACTGTAATACTCTGAACAATTTCTTCACTGGTGCGCTCTTTGAGTTCTACACGTAATTGCGGGCGTGAGCTTAGCCATACTGCTAAGCGGTGCGGCAGAAAGTGGCTGAGTGCGGCGGTGTTGGCGTACAGCGTTAACGTCCCACGCGTA
Source organism: Alcaligenaceae bacterium 429 (assembly GCA_004791645.1). Lineage (GTDB taxonomy): Bacteria > Pseudomonadota > Gammaproteobacteria > Burkholderiales > Burkholderiaceae_B > Paenalcaligenes. The sequence continues at coordinate 2,492 of SRSN01000191.1, read as the reverse complement.
CCCGTCGCAAAATCGTGCAGCTCACCTTTGAGCAGATCTTGTTGGCGCAGTATCAGACGGGCGTGGTGCGCTAAGGCTTCACCCGCTTCGGTGGTGATGACTCCGCGAGGCTGGCGTATCAATAAGGGCACGCCTACTTCATCTTCGATTTTACGCAGCCGTTCACTGGCAGAGGCCAGTGCTAAGTGTGCACGTATAGCCCCTTGAGTGATGCTTCCTGCATCAATAATGCATAAGAAAAGACGTAAGTCAGAGAGATCAAGGCGCATTTTATAGTTTCCTATGCTTCGGGTTTTCCGAAGGCTGCTGCGAAGAATCCTCATTGTGCACCAGGGCTGGATTGGCTTCAATACAGCCATGAATACAGAACTTTCTTTTTACGTTTTAATCACGGCTACCTTCTTTGCCGCGGGCATGGTGAAGGGTGTGACCGGTATGGGGCTGCCTACGGTAGCGATGGGTATATTAGGTACCACGATGCCTGCTTCCATGGCGGCGGCAATGCTGGTGTTGCCTTCGTTTATCACGAATGTCTGGCAGTTGTTAGCAGGGCCAGCCATGGTAAAGCTGCTGCGTCGTTTGTGGCCATTGTTAGTGACTATTTGTGTGGGGACAGTAGGGGGCTCACTGCTGCTGGTGCATGTAAACCCATTGTGGTCGGGCTTTGCTTTGGGCGTAGCGTTGATGGTGTATGCCGTCTATGCATTGGTGGCGCCAGTGTTCGTCGTACCTGTTAACACAGAGCGCTGGGTGTCGCCGCTAGTCGGATTACTGACGGGAATCATCACGGGGGCAACTGGTGTGTTTGTGATGCCTGCGGTGCCGTACATCAGTGCCTTGAACCTTAACAAAGATGAGCTAGTGCAAGCCTTGGGGCTGTCGTTTACCGTGTCTACTGTGGCATTAGCTGTAGGGCTGCTTGTGCACGGGGCATTTAGGTTAGAGCAATTAGGCCTATCTACGTGGGCTGTATTTCCTGCCTTGCTAGGTATGTGGCTAGGAGGGCATGTGCGTGCGCGCATTAGTCCCAAGCGTTTTAAACAGTTTTTCTTGGTGTTCTTGGTGGTGCTAGGCGTAGAGTTGGCTTCGCAGCCTTTTCTGTGATGCTATAGCCCTAACTGTTTAAGCAAACAATCTGCCACCATCACATCTAAGTGTGCGCCTAGTCCGTACACACAATAACCAAGTGCTTACTATCAGGGCGAGCAAGCAAGGTTACGTCTAGTACCGAATCAGAGGCTGTTTTCAAATCAGTGATCGGTTGAGCCTCGATAATGGCCCGCAAAACCCCTGTATTGGGTAGGCATAAATGATCTTCATTGGGGTTGGGAGGGTTTACACGTAGACGCAAAGACATCCTAAATTCTGTCATTTTCATGCTATCGGCAAAGGAGCACGTCGCGAAATACTAGAGCCAATTCATAAAGCAGAAAAAGGATTCATTTATGTATAGAGGGTTCTGGTATGCGGAGGCATTGGATCAGGAAAGCGCATTAGCACCTAGCTTGACAGGTTCTATGGAGGCAGATGTATGCATTATCGGGGGAGGCTTTTTTGGTTTATGGTCTGCCATCCGTTTGAAGCAAGCGAATCCTGATATGAATGTTGCTCTGATAGAGCGCGACCGCTGTGGCTCTGGAGCGAGCGGTCGTAACGGTGGTATTGCGACAAACTGGTGGGCCAAGTATTTGTCGCTGATGCAAATCTGCGGCGAGCAAGAAGCCAAGCGAGTCTGTGAAGCAGCGGAATCTGCCATTGATGAAATAGGCAGCTTTTGTGCTGAACACGGTATTGATGCCGAGTTTCGTAAAGACGGATGGTTGTGGACCGCCAGTAATCAAACACAGATGGACTCGTGGGAATTACTTACCCTTGAGCTAGAAAAGCATGGATTGAACCCTTTTAAGTTAATGTCGCCCGACGAGGTTAGGCAGCGTACGGGGTCGCCACGAGTGCTTGGTGGGATTTTTGATCCTAATGCGGCAACGGTGCAGCCTGCCAAGCTAGCGCGTGGTTTACGAGCAGTAGCCATCAAGTTGGGCGTACAAGTGTTTGAGCACACTCCGCTGACAAAGCTCGAGCGATCTAAGTATCCTGTCGTGCACACCCCCGATGGCAGTATCCGTGCGAAGAAAGTGGTGGTGGCCATGAATGCATGGGGAGCACAGTTTCCCGAGTTGCGTCGCATGATTACGCTCATGTCCAGTGATATGGTGGCCACAGCACCCGTGCCTGAACGTTTAAAAGCGATAGGGCTGGATAGCGGTGTTGCGATTACCGATTCTCGTACGTTATTGAACTATTGGCGTAACACCATCAAAGGCCGCATCGTGTTTGGTAAGCCATTAGGCCAGTTTGGGTTTGCGGGTGATATAGAAACCATTTACGACAAGCCTAGTCCCGCTGCTGACAAGGTAGAGCAGGAAATGCGTACTTTCTACCCGCAGCTAAATGATGTACCCGTCGTGAGCAATTGGACTGGCCCTATAGAT
>SRSN01000190.1 GCA_004791645.1 Alcaligenaceae bacterium 429 | reverse complement strand
AGGTAAGGCAGAACCAACAGTCACTGCGTTCTCGTTCACAAAGGGAGCGGGGCTGATGCTGCGACCGTATTCACTAGGCTGAACTCCAAAAAAGCCCTGACCGTAAGCCAGCAGCGCCACGTTTGCAATCAGGCAGAGCAGGGCAATGTATTTCATATGGCAATCAGAGAGTAGTGATGACTATGAATAATGTCAGGAATTGTAGCGCGTATAATCGCACGAATCTATGCGAGACGATTGGCAAGAATCGCTAAGCCGTCTAGGGTGGGTGTGTCACACCATATAGGATCGGGCAACGATAAGGCCGTTACATGACGCATACGGGCGAGTGTCTGTTCTAGTTCGGCTTCTACTAAAGATCTACCCCCGCCGCTGCAGAATAGCAATGGAGCATGCCCTACGGCTTCCTGAGTAATGAGCCATTGGCGCATCACTGCGCCGGCTTGTGCGGCAGCAATCCCAGAACTAATAGCAGCAGTGGTGTGATCGGGAAAGTCTTGCAGCATGCCCGGTATAGCATCCAGTCGGGCTGTATTTTGGCTTAGCGCATGTTGCATAAGTTGCGGCCCGGGCAGAATCAGGCCGCCTTTGAATTCGTGTCCGCAGGGGTGGAGCACAATAGCGTCAACCGTAGTGGCTGTTCCAAAACTGACGTGTAAGAACGCAGAGTGCGGTGCGTGTGGCTGTAACCCTATGGCGGATACCCATCTGTCTGCGCCTAAGCGCTCAGGGTGCTGATAGCGATTGAGCAAGCTTTGGCAGGGGGTATCACCAGTTTGCCACTGAATAGTAGGCACTTGATGCGCATGCAGTAGTGCTTGTACTTGTGCTGCTAAGGCTTCACTGGCCACATTAACACCGATGGAGGCTGTTGGTGGGGAGCTCAGGTGCTGGGTTAACCATGTAGCGATAGGGCTAAGATCAGTATGTGGACAAGCCAAAGTTAACGGCAACCGTGAGCGGCTACCGGTATCCAGCAGCCCCAGTTTGACGCGTGTGTTGCCAATGTCTATCAATACGTACATGGTGTTATTTCCATTACCGTGGTGCAGAAGGTCTGACTGACACCTCGCCCACAGACACTACCTGTGTACCCAGCGCATTACGCATCATTAATTGCCCTTGGGCGTTTATGCCTTGAGCTATACCAGTTTGTAGAATTTTATCGTTGTGCACGATATTGATGTTTTGGCCTAATAAAGCGTCTACCTGCGAAAAACGTTCCGGTAGCGAGGCAAAGCCGTAAGCCGTGGCTTCATTCATCGCGGTGTACAAGCCTGCTGCCATGGCGGCGACTAGGTCGGCGGGGCGATGAGCAGGCATCTCTACACATTCATTGCTAATGCTCTCCCAGTCGGCGACAGGGCGCTGTAAGGATTCACTTAGGGACTGCGCGTCATTCAAGTTCAGCCCTATGCCAATGACCACTACATGATGATCTTTGCTTTCAGGAGCGGTGCTGGCTCTGGTGACTTCCGTCAGAATACCCGCGAGTTTCGCGTCATACCACAGCAGATCATTAGGCCATTTAAGTTTCAGTGCTACGCGGTGGCGCTCTGGTAGCAAGCTACGTAAGGCCTCACACGTGGCCACTCCGCATAAAGGCGATAAGGTGGCTAGGGCTTGTGGCGGCACAAAAATGTCAAAAGCACAGGAGAACATCAGGTGTGCACCTTCACGGTTCTTCCATGTACGGCCTGCACGCCCTCTACCGCGATCTTGCAAATGTGCGCCACGTAGCCATGGGCGTAGCGAGGGATTATCTTCCCTGGCCCATTGCAGCAAATCGGCGTTGGTGGAGTCAGTACGGTCTACCCATTCAATACGTCGGAATTGAGGCAGGGCTTGGCGTAGCTGGGACACCATGCGACTGGGAGAAGTTAAGGAAGGCGCATGTTCAGACATGGTAATGACAGCGAGAAGTAGAAGTTCCGTTAGAATGCAGAATACATGTATCGCTATTATGGCATTTTGTGAGCTATGACACAGATTAGGAACGTGGTTTTTAATGGAGAGGCGGGCGCTATTGATTGTGCCGTGGATTGGCCAGAAGGCACGCCTCGTGGTTGGGCATTGGTGTTACACCCGCATCCTTTGCATGGTGGGGCACGGAATAACAAAGTGGTGACTACCATTGCCAAAGCCTGTACTCAGCATGGCTTGGTGGTAGTGCGACCCGACTTCCGCGGAGTCGGAGCATCGGCAGGCAGTTTTGATCATGCTAAGGGTGAAACGGCTGACATGCGTTTGTTGGTGCAGCAATTCCAGGCTGCCTATCCAGAATTAGCTGCAGGCAAATGGGCGTTGGCGGGATTTTCCTTTGGTACTTCGGTAGCTGCTCAGCTGTACTCCTGTTTGGCTGAAGAGCAGCAGCGTGTGCCGGACGCATTGATTCTAACGGGGCCTGCTGTGGAGCGTTTCCGTTTCCGAGAATTGATGATTCCTGCTCATACCTATTTACTTCATGGCGAAGTGGATGAGGTAGTGCCTTTATCTGAAGCCATGGATTTTGCCAGAGCTCAAGATTTGGCTTTGACTGTGCTGCCTGATTCATCGCATTTTTTCCATGGCAAGCTGGTACAGCTACGTGAGTTGGTCGCTCAGCAATTGCAATTATTTGCTTGAGAAAAAGCCGGGTGTAAAAAATTGTATGCGTGACAGGCTGTAAGCGTGCTGTGCTCCTGTCATCTGCTTATAATGGGATGCAGCCGCCCGGCGTGGCCATTCAGAAATCAATCCGGAAATTACGCCAGTCTCATGAAATTTTTGTCCCGAATTCGTTCCAAGCTGAGTGTACGCACTCAGCCTATTACTCCTTTATTTATGCGCAAAAAAGTTGCAGCCGCTGTGATTGGTGTGCTGAGCTTTTCTTTGCCTGCTGCTGTTGCGCCCGTTTTTGCGATTGAGCCAGGTGTAGTGCAGACCGTAGGCCAGCTTTCTACTATTCCTGCCCCTACCTTGGGTGCTACCGCGTGGTTGAGCTTGGACGCTAACAGCGGCCAAGTCATTGCCGCACAAGGTTTGGATGATCAGGTAGAGCCTGCTTCACTGACCAAACTCATGACAGCTTTCTTGGTATTTGATGCCTTGGAAAAAGGGCGATTGAGCCTAGATCAGTTGGTGCCTATCTCTGAGTATGCATGGCGTACTGAAGGTTCCCGCATGTTTGTGGAGCCTAATACTCAAGTGAGCGTGAATGATCTGCTGCAAGGCGTGATCGTGCAATCTGGTAACGATGCAACTGTCGCCTTGGCAGAAGCAGTTGCCGGTAGCGAAGAGGCTTTTGTAACGCTGATGAATGAGGAAGCCGCCAGACAAGGGCTGACTCAAACGCATTTTGAGAATGCCAGTGGTTTGCCTGGTGCGACGCACCTGACTTCTGTGCGTGATCTAGGTACATTGGCACAAAATTTGGTGCAACGTTTTCCACAGCACCTGCACTACTACGGCCAAAAAGAGTTTGAGTACAACAAGATCAAACAGCCTAATCGCAACCGTCTACTGTGGTTGGATAATACGGTTGATGGCCTGAAAACAGGTCACACTAATTCTGCTGGTTACTGCTTGGTGTCGACGGCTGTACGCGATGGCCGCCGCATTATTTCGGTAGTGGTAGGTACAGCGAACGATGCAGCACGTACAGAAAACAGTCTGAAATTACTGAACTGGAGCTTCCAGAACTTTGAAACAGTAGAGTTGTACGGTGCCAGACAACCTGTAGTCAGTGCTCGTGTGTGGGAAGGTGAAGCTGAGTCAGTAGGCTTGGGGGTATCCAAGCCCGTGATGATTACTGTACCTCGCGGCCGTGCTGCTGAGCTGCAACCTATAGCTGAATATGCGCAGCCTTTGATTGCACCAGTTGCCGACAACGCTAAAGTGGGTCAGGTGAAGTTGATGCTGGGCGATACCGTCTTGCGTCAGGATGATTTGGTGGCCTTGGAAGCTGTGCCGCAAGCAGGCTTTTTTGGTCGTATGGCGGATAAAGTCCGCATGTGGTTTGAGTAAATATTATGACTGGAATCATTCCTCCTGAAGAATCGCTGATTGAATACCCCAGCGAATTTCCCATCAAAGTGATGGGCAAATCCGTGCCGGAGTTTGCAGAGGTTTTAACAGCACTGGTACTAGAGCATGACCCTGTGTTTGATATCACAACCATTGAGTCTCGTCCTAGCAAGAACGGCAATTACGTAGGCCTGACCTTCCGTATCACGGCCACATCACGTGAGCAATTGGATAACCTATACCGTGCCTTGCACGGTCATCCATTGGTTTCCATGGTGTTGTAATGGCCTATATGCTCACGCCGGTAATACGCCATTTAGGTACGAATATCAGTTACGACGAAACATGGCAGGCCATGCGACGTTTCACTGAGCAGCGTACGGCAGAAACACCGGATGAGCTGTGGGTGCTAGAGCATGCTCCAGTCTATACGCTGGGGCAGGCGGGTATGGAGAGCCACGTCTTAAATGCGGCAGGTATCCCGTTGGTGCGTTCAGACCGAGGTGGTCAGGTGACGTACCACGGGCCTGGGCAAGTCGTGGTGTACTGCCTTATAGATTTACGCAGAATAGGCTTATACGTAAAAGCGTATGTAGCAATGCTGGAGCAAGCCATTATCGATGTGTTAACGTCGGTAGGCTTGGACCAAGCATGTAGAAAAGTGGGTGCCCCTGGCGTGTACGTGCCGGGTAGTTGTGTCAGCCCTGTGGTGGCTCCGCCAGATGAGCTAGTGAAAGTAGCGGCTTTAGGCGTGAAGATCCGCAATGGCTGTAGTTACCACGGCTTAGCCTTAAATGTGAATATGGATTTGAATCCCTTTTTGGGGATTAATCCGTGTGGATATCAAGGACTACAAACCAGTGATCTACAGCACTGTGGCTTGCAATTGAGTACGGTAACAGTGGGTGAACTGCTCGTTTCGACTTTACAACAAGCCTTGTCCGATGCCGCAAAGCAGCATGAGTATTGCTCTGCCTGAGGGCGGCGAACATGATACCCTAGATTTTTAGTTGGTTTTGCACGCGTGTGCAGAGCCCATAATTTTGCTTTTGTATACCTTGCGGTGCTTGCTTTATGACTACCCTAGATACCACTGCTGAACGTAAACCTACGGTGCGTGCTCGTGATGAGCAGTACGACCCTACGGCTAAACAGACAGCACAGGCCAAGACATCACGTATCCCTATCAAAATCGTGCCTGTTGAGCGCTTGAAGAAACCAGAGTGGATTCGGGTGAAAGCGGCTGCTCCCAACTCACGTTTCCACGATATTAAAAAAATCCTGCGCGAAAGTAATCTATTTAGCGTGTGTGAAGAAGCTACCTGTCCGAATATTGGCGAGTGCTTCGGTAAAGGTACAGCGACGTTCATGATCATGGGCGAGAAATGTACCCGTCGTTGCCCGTTTTGTGATGTGGGGCACGGCAGACCAGACCCCTTGGATCAAGACGAGCCACGCAACTTGGCGAGTGCCATCGGAAAAATGCGTTTGTCGTATGTGGTGATCACATCGGTAGACCGTGATGACTTGCGTGATGGTGGTGCGGCTCACTTTGCTGAGTGTATTATCGAGATTCGTACGCAGTCCCCCAAAACTTCCATTGAAGTATTGGTGCCAGACTTCCGTGGCCGTTTGGACAAGGCATTGGATATCATGCAAGAGACACCTCCTGATGTGATGAATCACAACTTGGAAACAGTGCCTCGTTTGTACAAACAAGCCCGACCTGGTGCAGACTACCTGCACTCGTTGAAACTGCTAAAAGAGTTTAAAGATCGTTGTCCAACAGTGCCTACTAAATCTGGTTTGATGGTGGGCTTGGGCGAGACTGACGAGGAAATTCTTGAAGTGATGCGCGATATGCGTGCCCACAACATTGATATGTTGACCATTGGGCAGTACTTGCAACCGTCTGAACACCACTTGCCAGTCATGCGTTACGTGACACCTGAGCAATTTAAGGCTTTTGAAGACGCTGCTTATGAAATGGGCTTCACCCATGCGGCAGTAGGTGCGATGGTGCGCTCGTCTTACCATGCTGATCAGCAGGCAGAACAAGCGGGTGCTTACGCGGCTGGTTAAGTTGTTCTGATTTGCTACGGCTTTATGCAAAACCCCTAGTCTGTGACTGGGGGTTTTCTTTTGGGCAAGTTATACAGAGTTTGTGGCCTAAGGCTCATGTAGACAGTCGTTGATCAGTGAGTCTTTACGGTCAATGCTGATAACTTATTTAGGCCGTGAACGTTGTAGTAGAAAGGCTGTATTCATTGCACACGCCGGGGACTGCAGGAATACTTTTTGTGATTTGAGACACCAAATCAAAAAAGTTTCCTCTCCGTCCCCCGACAGTTCTGATCGTTGATGGATTTACTACCCTTTCTTTAGGTGCAGTTTCTAGAAGCTGGCTGTGGATGAAGTGTGGTGCTCTTTGGGCTGAGTTGAGGAGTTGTTTATCAGTAGGCTTTTACTGTTTCTACTAAGAG
>SRSN01000018.1 GCA_004791645.1 Alcaligenaceae bacterium 429 | reverse complement strand
ATGTAAAACAATGATAAATCAATGGCTTGTTTGTGGGTTTTGGGCGGCTTGGGTTGATTTATTAATATGTTTTGATATAATGTCAAGTACACCTCGTGTTTTGGTGTTGTATTTGTCCTCATACATGCTATCCATCAGGAGCACGTCATGCCTGAACTATCAGGTCCTCGAATAGGACTGGGTCAGGCTAGTGATGGCATGCGCTAACTGCGACTGTATTGCAGACCAGACTGCGCATTAACTCTGGCCTGACTCTTTTCCTGCTCACGCTTATATTTTTAGCGAAACGCTAAGGGTTTTTTGTCGCCCTAAGCTTTATATGTACCCGTTGTTTGAGTGGGTACAAAGGAGAAGAATCATGATTAAAAAAATCTCTTTCAATACATTTCGTCCCTCCGCTCTACGTAAAGTGAGTGCCCTTTCTTTGGGACTGAAAAAACGTCGCACCTCTTCTACACAGGCTGTGCGCACTACCAATCACCAACCCATGTTTGGTTTGCTGATTAACGACCATACTCGTTAATCCACATTAAAACAGGCGCCTTCATGGCGCCTGTTTTGTTAGCTGCCTAGGCGAAGCGCGTTATACTAGTCACTTAACGTATTGCTACCAAAGGGTATTGTGCGTATTTCACACGGCTTTTCTCAAACACCTTTCATGATGTCTCTCTGGAGACGTTGTGTGTGCGTGTTTTTGGGGATTATGTTGGCGCTGTCCGCTGTGGGAATGCCAACGGCCGCGGCGCTGTCTGCTGAGCCTGCATTGGCTTCGTCGCACACCTCACATCAAAGTCCTGATGCTCCGTGCTCAGACTGCACGCCAGACGAGCACGCCGCCTTATGCGAGGTACAGGCTTGTACTAGCATGATGTGCAACTTGCACAGAGGGGCTGTGTCTTCAGCTTCTTTCTTCCCACTGAGCCTTAGCCACGAGCAGCCATTCATGCTTGGGCCGGTTTTTGTATCTGCTTTCTATTGTCCTGATCTACCGCCCCCACGGTAGCGTTTGTCTTTTCCCAGATTAAATCTATGTATTTTTCATCATGGTATGAAGGCCATGGTGACTCTAGGAGTTTTAGATGAAACGCAGACATGTATTGAAAGCAACCGCCGCTAGCTTGTTGCTGGCCCATCCTGTAGCACGCGCACAGATGATGAATCATCAGGAAATGATGGGGCAACATCATCGAATGGGGGCGAGTCATGCAATGCCCGCTATGGGGGATGGCATGAGGGCGCATGGGTCAGGGCGAAATTTGCTACCTGTAGATCGTATGCCGTCAGGATTGCCGCTAGAGGCATTACCGAAACTAGTAAATCAAAGCTTACAAGCAGGTGTGTTTAAAGCAACTATTGAGGCTGCCCCCACCACACTGACGGTAGCAGCGCGTAAACCTACCGAGTTTTGGTTGTATAACGGTCAATTGCCTGGACCGCAGATAGAGGTATATGAGGGGGATGAGGTAGAAATCACATTCATCAATAATCTGCCTGAAACCTCTACTATCCATTGGCATGGCATGCCTGTGCCTTCAGATCAAGATGGTAATCCTCAGAACAGTGTGGCCCCAGGCGCGCAGCGCGTGTACAAGTTTAGGCTACCTGAGGGTAGTGCTGGCACGTATTGGTACCACCCTCATCCACACGGTAAAACCGCTATGCAGGTAGCTCGCGGCTTGGCTGGCACCTTTGTAGTCAAAGCTAAAAATGATCCGCTAAAAGATCTGCCTGAGCAGCACTGGATGATTTCAGATTTACGTTTGGATCAGCAAGCAGGCATTCCACCCAACACGATGATGGACTGGATGGATGGTAGAGAAGGCCAGTTTGTGCTCATTAATGGACAGCGTGACCCAGCCATTACAGTGAGCACCCGAACTCGTATACGTGTTTGGAACAACTGTGCAGCCCGCTATTTGCAGTTGGTAGTTCCTGGGTGTCAGTGGCAGTTGTTGGGGACGGATGGAGGGCTGTTGGAGCATGCGCAGCCGCCAACAGATACATTGTTTTTAGCACCTGCTGAGCGGGTGGAAGTACTGTTGCTGGCACCGGCTGATATGCAGGTTGAGCTGCTTAGTCGTTATTACGATAGGTCGAAGATGATGGTGCGTGACGATCCTAGCGATATAACGTTGGCGCACCTTAGCGTGAAAAAAGAAGCGCCAGTGTTGCTACCCGACCAATTGAGGGTATTTGCCGAGTTAGGGCTACCCGTTGCTACCAAACATGTGGAGTTCAGTGAGCACGAGATGCCACATGATATGGGGCAGGGTATGTCTAACAGCATGATGCAAAACATGTTTCTCGTGAATGGCAAGAGTTTTGAGATGGATCGTGTTGATCTGCGTAGCCGTGTGGGCGATGTGGAGGAGTGGCGCATCTTTAATAACTCTCACATGGATCATCCTTTTCACGTGCATGGTACGCAGTTCATGGTGACAGCACGGGAAAGCAATGGGAGAAAACAGCTTGAGCCATTCAAGGCGTGGCGTGACACAGTGAATTTACGCCCCTATGAGACGGTGACATTCTTGGTGAAACAAGACATGCCTGGTTTGCGTATGTTCCACTGCCATATTCTGGAACATGAGGACTTAGGCATGATGGCCAACTTACTGGTTGAATAAGTTTTAGTAGCCTTCGGAAGTACAGCACGCCTTAGGGCGTGCTTTTTTATGTCTATCTACTTACATATTGTTTCTTTATCGCTATTGCTATTAGGAGTTGTCTTAGATTTTTGGATTTTCCTAGTTACTAAAATAGCTACTCCTATCAGGGATAAGCCTGATTTGTAAGGTGTTTTGGCGTTTGTTCATATCTTGAAGTTAGCGTTATAGGCCCTAAATTACAAATAGACATCAGGTGTGATCTTTTGAATCAAATAATTTAGTAACTAGGCGTACAAAATGAAAGCAAAAACATATTTTTCAGCAATAGTGGCTACTGTACTAATGACTATGGGTGCTACACCTGCAGTAGGCCAGGAATACGGAAGAATTGATTTTGTGGGTTCTATCGTTAATCAGGGATGCGGAACAGCTAACCATACCTACGGCGCTTATAGTGCTCGTGATAAGTTGAACTTTGATTTACAACTGAATGACTGCATCAGCGACATACAGAGCGTAGTCAGCGTTTCTATTGATGCAGTAGATAAAGAGGGTGAGAAACTGGGCGTGACGATTAATGCTCAGTCATCCGCAGTAGATGTAGTGGTAGGCCCTGGCCCCTACGCTGCTAGTCAGTTGGCAGAACAATCAAAGTTTTATTTAGGTGGTGAAGGTAAAGCTAAACCATTGGATATTAAGTACCGTGACGTTGCTGGCCAAGTGAATAGCAACCCAGATAAAGCGTACGTGATTGTTAACCTAAGCTACGTATAAGGAATAAGAAAAACAGGGCACGCTTTTATGGCATTTAAGAAAAACGTCATAAAAGCGTAACCCCCCTGAAATACACAGTCTCTACTATGTCGGCATTGCAAGACTTTTCTTGCCAGAAAAGGATGAACCACAATGTCGGCAATTCAGGTACAGGCGCTGAATAAGACCTTTCATACTAAGAAAGTACTAACAGCTCTTGATCTCTCTATTCCTCGCGGTGCCATGGTGGCGCTGATCGGAGCCTCCGGTTCGGGGAAATCTACACTATTGCGCCATTTGGCAGGTTTGACCAAAGCAGACTCCGGGCAGGATTGCCGCGTAGAGGTGCTGGGACAAACCATGCAGAGCAACGGCATATTAAGCCGTGATGTTCGCCGTTTGCGCGCCAATATCGGTTACGTATTCCAGCAATTCAATTTAGTAGGACGCTTAAGCGTGCTGCAGAACGTGCTTTTAGGCTGTTTGGGTCGTATGCCCAGACTGCGTGGCACTCTGGGCTTATTCAGCCAAGAGGATAAAGAGCGTGCGTTGCAGGCGTTGGAGCGTGTTGGCCTACTGGAACATGCATACAGACGTGCTTCCACTCTGTCGGGTGGTCAACAACAGCGCGTGGCCATTGCTCGCACACTCTGCCAGCAGGCAGATGTGATTTTGGCTGATGAACCTATTGCTTCTCTAGACCCTGAATCCGCACGCAAAGTGATGGAAAGTCTGCGTCGAATTAATCAACAAGACGGCAAAACCGTCATTGTGACGCTGCATCAGGTCGACTACGCCGTGAAATATTGCCGCCATGCCATCGCCCTTAAAGATGGTGTGAAGCACTTTGACGGCCCGGTGTCTGATTTGAGTAATAGCTTCTTAAACAAACTCTACGGTTCCAGCATGGAATCGAGTTTTATCGCAGAAAAAAGCACTGAAGAAGAGAGTGCTCCTTTTCTGAATTTTGTCGCTGCCTGATTTTTACTGTACGCAGGAAATGAACATGAAATCTATCGTGAAAACGTTTGCTACAACGGCCTTGTTTAGTGCGTTGGCCATGGGTTCGGTTAGTGCTGAAGAAATGAAAGAGTTGAACTTCGGCATTATCTCTACAGAGTCTTCTCAAAACCTGAAGCAGCTGTGGGAGCCCTTCTTGGAAGATATGTCCGAGCAGACTGGCTACAAAGTAAATGCTTTCTTCTCTTCTGACTATGCCGGCATTATCCAAGGCATGCGTTTCGACAAAGTTGATGTGGCCTGGTATGGCAATAAATCAGCAATGGAAGCAGTGGATCGCGCTAACGGTGAAGTGATCTTCCAAACTACCAACGCTGACGGTACTAAAGGCTACTACAGCTTGTTGATTGCACACAAAGACAGCCCAATCAACAGCGTAGAAGACATGTTGGCAAATGCTGGCAACCTGACATTCGGCAATGGTGATCCAAACTCTACATCGGGTTTCTTGGTACCTAGCTACTACGTGTTTGCACAGAACAACGTTGATCCTAAACAGATCTTCAAACGTACGCTGAATGCCAACCACGAAGTTAACGCGTTGTCGGTAGCAAACAAGCAAGTAGACGTTGCCACCAACAACACAGAAGCCACCGTGCGTTTGCAAGCGGTAAACCCAGAAAAAGCCTCTCAAATTAAAGAGATCTGGCGCTCCCCGTTGATCCCTGCGGATCCAATCGTATGGCGTAACAACTTGCCAGAAGATGCCAAAGTAAAAATCACGGCTTTCTTTGAAAACTACGGTGACAAACCTGAAGAAGCACAAGTATTGGAAAACTTGGCTTGGGGCAAATTTGAAAAATCCAGCAATGATCAGTTGATCCCTATTCGTCAGTTGGAACTGTTCAAAACACGTACGCAAGTTGCTAACGACAGCAGCCTGAGCGAAGCCGAAAAAGCTGAAAAACTGAAAGCAGTAGATGATCAGTTAGCAGTCTTGGCCAGCCAAGCTAAATCGTAATTTCAGGTACACAGAGCATGACGACACTTGTTTCGCAAACAGTATTACTCAAGCCCAAAAAGAATTGGTATCTGAGTCTGTTGGGCTGGGGGCTGTTTCTAGCGTTTCTTGCGTGGTCCTGGGAGGGGGCTGAGATGGCCCCTCTCAAGCTCTGGAAAGATGCGGAAAACATGAAGCAGTTTGCCGCTGATTTCTTTCCCCCCGACTTCACTGATCTGAGCTACTACCTGCGTGAAATGGTGGTAACGGTACAGATTGCGGTGTGGGGTACGGTGCTGGCGGTTATTGCTGGCGTGCCGTTAGGGCTGATGTCTTCTTCCAATATTGTGCCTTGGTGGGTTTACCAGCCTGTACGCCGCTTAATGGATGCCTTGCGCTCCATTAACGAGATGGTATTTGCCATGTTGTTTGTGGTGGCGGTGGGTTTGGGGCCTTTTGCAGGGGCGTTAGCGTTGTTCATGGGCACTACAGGTGTGCTGGCAAAGCTTTTCGCAGAAGCAGTAGAAGCCATTGATCATGGACCAATTGAAGGTATACGCGCCAGTGGTGCGAGCGCCTTACAGGAAATTATTTACGGTGTGATTCCGCAGGTATTGCCGCTGTGGATTTCCTATGTGTTGTATCGCTTTGAGTCCAATGTGCGCTCTGCCACGGTAGTAGGCATGGTAGGGGCCGGTGGGATTGGGGTGATGCTGTGGGAAGCCATTCGAGGTTTTCAATTCACGCAGAGTGCAGCCATTTTGTTGATCATCATCGTGGTGGTGAGCTTGATTGACATGATTTCGCAGCGCCTTAGACGTTTGTTTACCTGATCACACAGGAAAAGGCAGGAAACTGCCTTTTACGTTACATGAACTTGTCTAGACAGGATGGGCCCATTTACCAGCAAATCGCGGCGGTATTGCGAGCAGAGCTGGGTCAGTATCAGCCAGGTGATTTTTTACCTAGTGAAATGCGATTAGCAGAACGCTTTGAGGTAAATAGGCACACCGTACGCGGTGCATTGCAAGTGCTGGAGCAGGAGGCTTGCATCTTGCGCATCAAAGGAAAGGGTGCGCAGGTGCTGGGTAGTTTGCTGTCGTATCCGCTTTCACAAAGCAGTGCGTACAGCAGTTGGTTTGAAGCGAATGGCCATGATGTACGTACTTGCTTGGTGGCCAAACGCTCCAGACTGGCTACCACCGTTGAGGTCACGCATTTGGCATTGCAAGAAGGGGACTACGTGCTGGAGTACAAAACGCTACGTTTTTTAAAAGGTGAGGCGGTAAGCCTGATTAGTCACTGTTTTGCTATGCGCCATCAACTGATGCTAGAGCAGTACCAAAAAGGCTCTATGCGAGACCACTTACGGCGTTATGGCCATGAGTTGGAGCGTGACTTTAGTGCTATTGGCGCACGTTTGCCCAGCGTGGATGAAGCTGCCCGCTTGCGTATGGCCGTGAACCAACCGGTATTGACCGTAGAAACCTTGTCTAGAGATCAACATGGACACCCCATAGAGCTGGCGTTCACTGTCAGTCGATCAGATCGTTTCCGTTATCACGTAGTGATGTGAGCATGAGGATAGTAGGAAGAAAATGGAACAGAACACAGTAAGTACACGACAGCACTGGATGAAAGTGTTGTCACGAGCAGGTAAGGCTCTGCTGCCATTTCAAGAGCAGCTGTTAGCTACACCACACGAGTTTATTCGCGCCCCCGAAACCGGCATGGTGATGGTACGCGGCCGAGCAGGCGGTACTGGCATGGCGTTTAACGTAGGCGAAACCACTGTTAGCCGTTGCGTAGTGCGTTTGAGCAATGGCTGTGAAGGCTACAGCTATGTGCTGGGCCGCCATATGTTGGTCGCAAAGTTGGCCGCCATTGCGGATGCCTTATTGCAAGGCGAGCAACAAGCCCATTGGTTGAGCACGCTGATTCAACCCTTAGAGCAAGCGCAGCAACAGGCGCGTCATGCGCATCAACAGGATGTGGCTACATCCAAAGTCGATTTCTTCACCATGGTACGAGGAGACTAGGATGACACAACCTTCCTTACAAGCCGCATTCAGTAATCCCGTACATCAAGCACAGCAGTGCTTCCGACACATTGCCCAAGCGTTTGCAGAGCCAGGTTTGGTAGAGCGTATCGCTCTGGTGGACAGCATGGAAGCCTTGGATGCAGCCAGTCACGCCAGCGCCTTGACGCTGTTGGATAGCGATACCCCTATTTGGATTAGCCCTGAGTTGGATTCCGCAGCCTTGCGCCGACATCTGATCTTTCATTGTGCATGCCCCATTGTGGAGCAACCTGAAGAGGCGCAATTCGTCTTTATGGGTGCCAATGACACAGCCGTGTTGAGCCGTTTGGATGTGGGTACAGACAGAGATCCTGAGTTTTCTTGCACGGTGTTTTTACAAGTGCCTTCGTTACAGAGCGGCACGACTACCACGTGGTCGGGCCCAGGCATTCAGCATAGTCGCGATGTGCAGTTGCCGGTGAGCGCCGAATTTTGGCAACAGCGTGATGCCATTACCGCCTTTCCACGCGGCGTAGATATTTGTTTTGTAGCGGGACAGGACATGATGGGGTTGCCACGTAGCACCCGCGTTGGCCTGCAGACTAAGGAGTAAGTCATGTATGTAGCAGTTAAAGGTGGCGAGAAAGCCATTGATCATGCACACCGTCTGTTGGCACAAAAGCGTCGTGGTGACACGGCGGTTCCTGAGCTTAGCGTGCGCCAAATTCAAGAGCAGATGCCATTCGCGGTATCGCGCGTGATGACAGAAGCCTCGCTGTACGACCGTCAGCTGGCCGCATTGGCCATCAAACAAGCCGCTGGTGATTTGCTGGAAGCGATTTTCTTGCTGCGTGCGTACCGCACTACCTTGCCACGTTTCATGAATAGCGTGCCACTAGAGACCGCAGGCATGGTGATTGAACGCCGTATTTCAGCCACCTATAAAGACCTGCCTGGTGGGCAAATCTTAGGCCCTACCTTCGATTACACCCATCGTCTGTTGGATTTCTCGTTGCTGGACGAAACACGTTCTACCCCTGCAGCAGTATCCGAGGATAGCACAGCCGAAGTAGGGCATTGCCCACGCGTATTAGCGTGGTTGGAACAAGAAGGCTTGATGCGTACTGAGCAATCAAGCACCACCATTGTGCCGGACGTGACGCGCGAACCCTTGGATTTCCCAAGTAACCGCCAACAGCGTTTGCAAATGCTGGCTCGTGGCGATGAGGGTTTCATGATGGCGCTGGCGTATTCCACACAGCGTGGTTATGGCCGTAATCACCCCTTTGCGGGCGAGATTCGTATCGGTGAAGTAGAGCTGTGGATTGAGCCAGAAGAGCTGGGTTTTGCCATATGTGTGGGCGATGTGGAAGTGACCGAATGCGAAATGGTGAACCAGTTTATTGGTACCGCTGAGCAAGCTCCACAGTTCACTCGTGGCTACGGTTTGGCCTTTGGCTACAACGAGCGTAAAGCCATGAGCATGGCTCTGGTAGATCGCGCACTGTGTGGTGAAGAGTTGGGTGAGGAAATTCTGTCGCCGGCACAGCAAGAAGAGTTTGTGCTGATGCACAGCGATAACGTGGAAGCAGCAGGGTTTGTGGCTCACCTGAAGTTGCCGCACTACGTGGACTTCCAGTCTGAACTTGAACTGATTCGCAAAATGCACAAACCCGAAGCTTCGGACGTAGCACAGCAGGAGCAAGAAGCATGAATGCAGTAACTTCTCAAGAAATGGCCGCACAAAGCGAAGGCTATAACTTTGCCTACTTAGATGAGCAAAGCAAACGCATGATTCGTCGTGCTTTGCTGAAAGCCATTGCTATTCCTGGTTACCAAGTACCATTTGGCGGTCGCGAAATGCCACTGCCATACGGCTGGGGTACGGGTGGTATTCAAGTGACGGCTGCAATTTTGGGTCAAGACGATGTATTGAAAGTGATTGACCAAGGTGCCGATGACACCACGAACGCGGTCTCTATCCGACGCTTCTTTGCCGCTACAGCTGGTGTGAGCACCACGGAACAAACACAGGCCGCCACCATTATTCAGACGCGTCACCGTATTCCTGAGTACGCGTTGCAAGCAGGGCAAATTATGGTGTTTCAGGTGCCTATCCCCGAGCCGCTACGTTTTATCGAGCCCTCGGAAACTGAAACCAAAACCATGCATGCTTTGAACGACTACGGTGTGATGCACGTGAAGTTGTACGAAGACATTGCAACCTACGGTCACATTGCGACGGCCTACGCCTACCCCGTGCTGGTGGATGATCGTTATGTGATGGATCCATCCCCCATTCCTAAATTCGATAACCCCAAACTGAACCAAAGCCCAGCGTTGATGCTGTTTGGTGCAGGGCGTGAAAAGCGTATTTATGCTTTGCCGCCGTACACCGATGTGCAGAGTTTGGATTTTGAGGATCACCCCTTTAGTTTGCCTACCTGGGATGGTGGCTGCGTCATTTGCGGTAGCCACGATTCTTACTTGGACGAAATTATTGTGGATGACAACGGTACGCGTGAACTGGTGTGTTCCGATACTGATTATTGTGCCCAGCGTGTGGCAGAGCAGGAGCAGCAGGTATGACAACGTTGCAAAACCATGAGGCGGTGCCTCTGTTACAGGCCCGTCAAGTGTCCAGATTGTTTGGTCATGAGAAAGGCTGCCAAAACGTATCTTTCGATTTATACCCAGGTGAAGTGTTGGGCATTGTGGGGGAGTCGGGTTCCGGTAAGTCCACGTTGTTAAGCGTACTGTCTGGTCGTTGTGCTCCTACTGATGGTCAAGTGTTGTTTTCTACACCAGAAGGCACACAGCAAAGCCTGTACGACAGTACTGAAGCTGAACGCCGCACCTTGTTGCGTACGCAATGGGGCTTTGTAGAACAGAACCCACGTGATGGTTTGCGTATGAGTGTATCGGCGGGAGCCAACATTGGTGAGCGACTGATGGCACAAGGCGTACGCAATTACAGCGAGTTGCGTGCTCGCGCTTTGGAGTGGCTGCAAAACGTAGAAATTGATGGCTCACGTATTGATGACTTACCGCGCACTTTTTCGGGTGGTATGCAGCAACGTTTGCAGATCGCTCGCAACTTGGTGTCCGGCCCGCGTCTAGTGTTTATGGATGAACCTACAGGTGGCTTGGATGTGTCGGTGCAGGCACGGTTATTGGACATGCTACGACGTTTAGTGCGTGAGCTTAATTTGGCCGTAGTAATTGTCACGCATGATTTAGCAGTAGCCCGTTTGTTAGCAGACAGATTGTTGGTGATGCGACGCTCGCATGTGGTGGAAAGTGGTTTGACCGATCAAATTCTGGACGACCCTCAGCACCCCTATAGCCAATTGTTGGTGTCTTCTGTTCTGCAGCCCTAGGAGTCAGTTGTGAGTCCCATTCTTGAAGTTAGTCATTTGTCCAAACAGTTCACCTTGCACCAACAACAAGGCGTAGTGCTGCAAGTTTTGCATGATGTGAGCTTTGCCGTGCAGCCGGGTGAGTGTGTGGTATTAGCTGGCCAGTCTGGTGCTGGTAAGTCTACGTTGATGCGTACGCTTTACGGTAACTACCAAGCTGAGCACGGCAGTATTGCTGTGCGTCATCAGAATAAAACAGTGGAACTGGTACAAGCGGATCCTCGCTTGATCATGCAGTTGCGCAAACAAACCATTGGTTATGTGAGCCAGTTCTTGCGGGTGATTCCTCGTGTGTCGTGCTTGGATGTGGTGATGGAGCCAGCATTGTTGCGCGGTGAACCTAGCGAGCAAGCACAAGCTCGAGCCGAGCAGTTGTTAACCCGCTTGAATATTCCTCAACGCCTGTGGTCATTGGCTCCTGGAACTTTCTCTGGTGGTGAGCAGCAGCGTGTCAATATTGCGCGTGGCTTTATGGTGTTTTGGCCGTTGTTGCTGCTGGATGAGCCTACCGCTTCATTGGACGATAAAAACCGTCAGGTGGTATTGGAGCTTATCGCTGAAGCTAAGCAGGCCGGTTCGGCCATTGTAGGAATTTTCCATGATGCCATCGCCCGCGAAGCGGTCATGGATCGTTATGTAGAGCTGAATGTACAGGAGTCCAGTCATGTCGCGTGAGCAGATACTCAATAATGCACAGATTGTGTTGGCCGATGAAGTAGTACGCGGTTGTGTAGTGTTAGAAAACGGTCGTATACGCGATATCAGCACAACGCTTAGCCAGTCACCCGCCGCAGAGGATATGCAGGGCGATTTTCTGATGCCTGGCTTTATTGAGCTGCATACCGATAACCTAGAGCGTTACATGAACCCACGCCCTGGTGTGGATTGGCCATCTAGTGCGGCGGTGTTAGCCCATGATGCGCAGCTAGTAAGCTCAGGTATCACAACGGTGTTCGATGCTTTGTCTATTGGCGATGTAAGCCCTAAGCAAACACGCTTGGCGCAGTTGCCTAAGATGATTGAAGCCATCGGGCAAGGTGTGCGTGATGGGCTAACACGTTCTGATCACTTGCTGCATTTGCGTTGTGAAGTGAGCCATGAACTCACACTACAAATGTTTGAAGAATTGGTGGATCACGAGTTGGTGCGATTGGTGTCGGTGATGGATCACACACCAGGCCAACGTCAGTTCGTGAAGATAGAAAAATACCGTGAGTACTACCAAGGTAAATATCATTTAAGCGATGCTGAAATGGAAGCCTTTATTCATAAGCAAACGACTAACGCAGCCAAGTACAGCGAAGAGTTTAGAAAATCTATTGTAGGCATGTGCCAAAGCAAAGGCATCGCTTTGGCAAGTCACGACGACGCTACAGCTGATCATGTGCATGAGTCCGCAGCAGCTGGTATGACTATTGCTGAGTTTCCAACTACACGTGAAGCCGCTGACCTGAGTCACAAGCTAGGGTTAAACGTGTTGATGGGGGCGCCGAACATTGTGCGTGGTGGTTCGCATTCTGGCAATATTGCCGCCGCAGAGTTGGCTCGTCATGGTGTGTTGGATATCTTATCCAGCGATTACTACCCTTCCAGTTTGCTGCAAGCAGTACACGGACTTGCCACGATGGAGCAGGGCTATAGTTTGCCGCGCGCGGTATCTACCGTGAGTTTGGCACCTGCGACAGCAGTGGGCTTGCATGACCGTGGTGAGATTGCTGTAGGCAAACGCGCTGATTTAATTCAAGTCAAAGATTTGGGTAAACAGTACATCGTTAAGCAAGTGTTCAGCCAAGGTCAAAGGGTGTACTAATGCAAGGGAAATTGGTCTACATGGTGGGGCCATCCGGTAGTGGTAAGGACAGTGTGCTAGCAGCATTGGCAGCCGATTTACCGCCGGACTGGGTCATCATGAAGCGTGCGGTCACGCGCGAGGAAAGCCCTGCCAATGCCTATGCGGAATACCTCAGTCACGAGGTGTTCCGCCAGCAGCAACGGCAAGGTGCGTTTGCCTTGAGCTGGGAAGCTCATGGCCTGATTTATGGCATACGTTCTGAATTAGATACGCATTTGCAGGCAGGGAAGTTAGTGCTGGTGAACGGTTCCCGAGAGCATTGGGAACAGGTGAAACAACGCTATGAACAGGCTTCATTAGTATGGCTGACTGTCGCCCCCGAGCTATTGCTACAACGTTTACAGATGCGGGGTAGGGAATCCATGGACGCCATTACCTTGCGTGTGCAGCGCAATCAGCAAATGGAGCAGCAATTTCGTCACCGCTTAGGCGCGAATCCCTCACATAATGTGTATATGCTGGATAACTCGCAGGCCTTGGATCAAACCGTCGCCAATTTGCGAGTACAGTTACAGCAATGGCATAAGCAATGTGTGATGAGGAAAGTAGGATGAAGTTGCGGTTTTTAGGTACGGGAGATTCGGCTCAGGTGCCAGTCTATAACTGTGATTGCCCAGCATGTGTGCGTGCGCAGCAAGATCACAGTTGGTATAGGCGTCCGTGCAGCGCGGTAATAGAATGCGGCGATCAACGCTGGCTGATAGATTCTGGCCGTATGGACCTCACCGAGCTGTTTCCTCCTGGTAGCCTAAATGGCATTTTGCAAACGCATTACCATGCAGATCACGCCCAAGGTCTTTTGCATTTGCGTTGGGGCGTGAATTGCCGCATTCCGGTGTATGGTCCAGAGGACGAAAAAGGCTTTGCCGATCTGTTTAAGCATTCGGGGATTTTGGATTTTTCAGCGACGTGGTCGGCGTTTGAACAACGCCAATTGGGTGCTATGCAGGTAACGGCTATTCCGTTGCAGCATTCCAAACCTTGCTTGGGCTATGTGTTTAGCCATGAAGGTAGACATATCGCCTATTTGACCGATACAGTGGGGTTGCCACCAGACAGTCTGGCGTATCTGCAAACCTTAGCGTTGGACTACTGTATTGTGGATTGCTCACATCCGCCTCAAGACACGCCACCGCGCAATCATAATGATCTCAATATGGCGTTAGCCATAGGTCAGCAACTGACCGTAAAGCACCTAGTACTCACCCATATCAGCCATCAGGTAGACGTCTGGTTGATGGAAAACCCTGAAACCTTATGCGACAGTGTTTTGCTGGCAAAAGATAACGGTATGATTGAGGTGTAACACCTTTTTCACTGTTCTTCTTGGGCACACTTTATGTCATTGCATATACGCAGAATTACCAGCGAGGATTATCCCGCTTGGCGCCAATTATGGGCTGGGTACCATGATTTCTATCAGAACAACATCAGTGATGAGGTAACGCAGCATACATGGTTGCGCATCATGGATGAAAACAGCCCCGTACAGTGCATTGTGGCAGACAGTGCAAAAGAAGGGGTGATAGGAATGGCCAATTACATCTTGCATGACAGCACCTGGGCGATAGAGCCTATTTGCTACTTGCAAGACATGTTTGTGAAGCCTGATGTGCGGGCGAACGGCACAGGCGAAGCGATGTTGGATTGGTTGAAAGCACAGATGACCGAACAAGGTTGGGCTCGTCTGTATTGGTTGACCAAAGAAAACAATTACCGCGCTAGAGGGCTATACGATAAATACACACCACACAGCGGGTTTGTACGCTACGTAGTAGTGAATGAAAATCTAGCGAAATAAGTATTAGTGCATGGTAGAGAACAGCGTTGCGGTCATCAGTCGCAACGCTGTTTTTTTTAGGGTTGCAATAATGCCTTACAAGGGGAACCTGCACAGTTTTACCGTGACAAAGGTAGTGGTAGTATGGCTACTTGAAGTACAGCAGGGAGTGCTAGCGTGAGTAAACAGGCTAGGGAAGTACAGCAGTTACGACGTATGAAAATCATCGCATTGGCATTATTGGCCAGTACGTTATCGGGCTTCATACTTAGTCATCATATGGGTGGTCAGGGTATTTGGGCATGGGTGCGAGCCTTCTGTGAGGCAGCAACCGTTGGTGCACTGGCAGACTGGTTTGCGGTGGTGGCGCTGTTTAAACATCCTTTAGGTATTCCCTTTCCCCATACTGCGATTATTCCGCGTAAGAAAGACAACTTAGGCCAGAGCTTGGCGGCCTTTGTGCGGGACCATTTCTTAGATCCACAACAGTTATTAGATAGGCTTAAAGCATTAGACCCTGCGATGCGAGTAGGGCAGTGGCTAAGCCAACCAGAGCAAGCGCAGCGCTTAAGCCGCTGGACGCGCCAAAGTCTATTACCCGCTTTAGATTTGTTGGACGAGCGTGCTGTGAAAGCTGCCTTGTTGGATGCGTTACGGTCGCGTCTAGCCAACTGGAATATGGCGGGTACAGCACATGAAGTGTTGAGCTTATTGACCAAGGACGGTCGCCATCAAGTGTTGTTGGACGAAAGTTTGCGACAGTTAGGCGGTTATTTAGACAGTAGTGATGTCAAATCTCGCATTGCAAACATGATGACCCGACACGCTGAGCGTGAATGGCCCAAACTGCTAAAAATGGTAGATGTGGTCAAATCGGTGGACGAGATTTCTGCAAAACTTTCTGAGCGTTTAGCGGCCGCCTTAGTGACTGAGCTACAAGATGTACTGCAAGAGCCTGATCATCCTCTGCGTCGTGATTACGAGAAATGGGTGGGGGAATATATAGAGCGTTTGGGCAGTGATCCCGATCTCATCCACCAAATAGATAATATCAAGCAGCAAATACTAGAGCATCAACACGTACAAGCCTATTTGGATAGTGTGTGGCGCGACATTATGCAATTGCTGAAAGATGACCTGTCTAGTGAGCAATCTACAATCTCCCAACATTTAGAAACGCTATTTCAAGGGCTGGGGAAGCGCTTGCAAGCCGATGATGCATTGCGTGACGCATTGAATCAACATTTGCTGGAAAGCGCGGCTAGCATGGCGGGAAGCTTGCGTATTGGTGTGACGGAGCACATTACCCGTACCGTGCGGAATTGGGATGAAAAACATCTAGTGCGTGAGCTAGAGTTAAGCGTAGGTAGCGACCTGCAATACATACGCTTTAGCGGCACCTTAGTCGGTGGTGTGATTGGTTTACTGTTGCACGCCTTGGTGCTGTGGTGGACAGCGTTCTCTGGCTAGGACAGCAAGTTCTTCATGGCTTGTAAGAATTGGGGATTGGCCGCAATGTGATTGTTGATGCGCGTCCAGTCCCTAAATTGGCCTCCACTCTGGCTAAAGAAGTAGCCTGGTGCGAAAATGATTTTCTTTTCCATGCCCTTACGTATGGTCTTTTTATCAAAGCGCAAGCCGGGAAAACGCACCCAAAAATACAAGCTGTTATCCGAGTAGTGGAAAATCTCGCCACCTAATGCCTCGATGTGATCACGGCTTTTCTGGCAGACGGTACTCAACTGTTTTGTGAAATGGCGCAAGTGCTGTGGATACGATTTACTGGCCAGAATCCTATGAATAAAACGCTCGGAATATTCAGAGCTATTAATATGGATGATGGCCTTGAAGTCTGCCAACCTATTAATAAGCTCATGGTTACCCACGATAAAGCCAACTCGAATAGAGGGGCTAATGATCTTGGAAAAACCGCCTACATAAAGATGGTGACTGAAGTCACTGCCCGAACATAAACGGCGCTTACTTTGGGTATAGGCAGAAAATATGTCGTTCTCAATCAGCAAGCAGTTGTACTGGGCGCAAAGCGCATTGATGCGTTGTAGTTTCTCGTCGCTGATGTGAGTGCCAGTAGGGTTGTGCGCAATACTTTGTGTGAAGAACATCGCTTTGGGGTGTTGTCGCAAGCGTTCTTCTAAGACTTGGCAATCAGGCCCATCGGCCAAGCGTGGAATATCAATGATTTTGCAGTGTGCTAACTGCAGCTTCTTGAGTAGCGGGTAGTACACGGGGGAGTCCACCAGCACCGGTGTATTGCTACGTACAAAGAAGCGGATGATCAGGTCAATCGCATCATTCACCCCGTTATTCAGCAGAATATTGTCAGGGGTGAGGCTCATCTTTAGTGTGCCTAGCGTTTTTGCGAGCTTCTCACGCAAGGGTAGAAAACCGTACTTATTGCCGTAGCGCAGCAGCTTTTCATTTTCTTCTTGTAGTGCGCTTTGCAACAAACGGTTTAGGGGTAAATCCCTAAACCACTCTTTGCTGGGATAGCCATCGCCCACGTGTAATACATCACCGAAATTCTCTAGCTGACGTCGCATTAACCATAGCTCGTCTATGTCATCAATGTCGATGGTAGCGAAGTGCGCGGTGCTTTCTGAGTGCTGTTCGGTGATGAAAAAACCGGATCTAGAACGTGAGTGAATCAGCCCATCATCTACCAGTTTTTCCAATACGGTGATGATGGTGTTCTTAGAGACCGAGTACTGTTCAGCCAGTATTCGAATAGAGGGAAGTTTCTCGTTGTCCTTGTACAGTCCGGACTTAATTTGGTAGGCCAGGGTCTGATGAATTTTCTCGTATAACTGCTTGTGTTGCGTCGCCATGCGCTAGCCCTGATCTTAAATCTGTCTGCAAAAACTGTACCTTGTTTGCCAATATTCTGCATCTTACATTACTGGCTGTTAATAGTAACAAGAAGATCGGAGCTGCTTATGAATTCCAAACTACCTAATTTCCGTTCCCTGTCCGTTGCGGAACGTCTGGACGAAATCTGCAAAATTGCAGACCTGTCTGCAGCAGAAAAAGCCTTGTTGGCTGAAGATGGCGCACTGCCTATGCAACTGGCTAGCAGCATGATTGAGAACGTCGTGGGCAAGTTTGAACTGCCTATGGGTATTGCTGCTAACTTCACCGTGAACGGCCGTGATTGCTTGATCCCTATGGTGGTAGAAGAGCCCTCTATCGTGGCTGCGGCGTCCTACATGGCAAAATTAGCTCGCGATAACGGTGGTTTCCGTACTAGCAGCACAGAACCTATGATGCGTGCGCAAGTGCAGATCGTAGGCGTAGAGTCCGTACAAAAAGCACGTGAAGCCTTGTTGGCTAACCGTGAACAGATCATCGAACTGGCTAACACTAAAGACAAGTTCCTGATCAGCTTGGGCGGCGGTTGTAAAGATATTGAAGTACACGTATTTGAGAACAGTGCAGTAGGCCCAATGGTGGTGATGCACTTGATCGTGAACGTGTGTGATGCCATGGGTGCAAACACCGTGAACACCATGGCCGAAACCGTGACACCGTTGGTAGAGAAACTGACAGGCGGCCAAGTGCGTCTGCGTATCTTGTCTAACTTGGCTGACTTGCGTTTGGCGACAGCAGAAATGACCGTGCGTCCAGACCAGTTGAAGCAAGAAGCCTTCTCTGGCGAAGAAGTGATTGATCGCATGTTGGAAGCCTATGAGTTTGCAGCGATTGACCCATACCGTGCCGCGACTCACAACAAAGGCATCATGAACGGTATTGACCCTGTGATCGTGGCTACTGGTAATGACTGGCGTGCTGTTGAAGCAGGCGCTCATGCTTACGCAGTGAAAGACGGTCGCTACACCTCCTTGAGCCAATGGCGTAAAGACGAGAACGGCAACTTGGTAGGCCGTATCGAATTGCCTATGGCTGTAGGTCTGGTGGGTGGCGCAACAAAAACTCACCCACTGGCACAGTTGTCCTTGAAATTGTTGGGCGTGAAGTCCGCCAATGAATTGGGCGAAATTGTGGCAGCCGTTGGTTTAGCTCAGAACATGGCTGCGATGCGTGCTTTGGCAACAGAAGGTATCCAACGTGGTCACATGGCACTACATGCCCGTAATATTGCCGTGGTTGCTGGTGCAGAAGCGCACGAAGTAGACGAGATCGTAGAGCAAATGGTGGCAGAAAAAGACGTACGTAATGACCGTGCTCGTGAGTTGTTGGAGCAGCTGCGCGCGCGTTAATAGCCTATAGGTGCTTGTTGGTGGGTCGGCTCACAAGGTCGGCCTGCCATTTTAAGGAGAGTCATCGTGGAGAAGACCATGAACAATAACAGTGCAGACCTAAAGTCTGCATCCACGGCAACGCAGGTACCAGGGGATCTGGTCGAGGTTTGGGGTGATACCGTTAGTTATGCCCAGTTAGTAAAGGCCATTCTGATCGGTATTGTGCTAAGTACAGCCACCTTTTATTTAGGGCGTTGGTTCTTGTTGCCACGCGTATCTGAACCTGCTTTAGCGCATGCATACAGCATGTTGTTTGGTTTGTTTGGATGTTTGTTGGCGGGTTTTGTATGCGCCAAAATGTTCAGCCCTAAACGCGAAATTCTGCAACCTGACGAGCAAAGCATGGAGTGGTTTGACCATCTTGTTGCTCAATGGAAAGAAGAGGGTAGAGAGTTGGGTGATGTGACACAGGTACCTGAGTCCGTCAAACAAGAGCTAAAAGAGCTCAATCTTTACGACGCATTTCTTCAAAAACAAAAAGAACAATAACAGGAGGCTTACATGGAAGTTTTTATTGAGCAGTTTCTCTATGCCTTTGCCTTTGGTTTGGCGGGTGCCGTACTGTTTTCAGCCATCGGTTTAATTTCCGGTACGGATGAAACCACCACCTTAGCGCCGCTGACCTTGTTGGTGATTTTGTTGGGTGCGCCTCCTGTAGGTGTGTTCACCTTCTGGATGTCGGCGGCCATTGCCAAGCACATGACGCACGCAATTCCTACGGCCTTGCTGGGTATTCCTGGCGATACCTTGGCGACACCGCTAGTATCGGATGCCAATGCTATGCGTCAGTTAGGCGCTCCGCACATTGCGTTGCGTAAGATGATTTCCGGGGCGATTATCTCGGCTTTCATCGCTGTCCCTAGCGCCATGTTGTTTGCATCCTTGTTGGCACCCTTCGGCGGCACCATCACCAAATTCGCTCCTTGGATTTTTGCCTTTGCGGCCATTCTGATTACATGGTTCTCGCCAGGTAAAGTAGCCTCCACAATGCTGTTGATTCCCTTTGTGTGCTTGATCATTGCACTACAAAGTTTCACTGCAAAATTCGACGTTAAATTGTCGGTGAGCTACTTCTTGGGTATTGCGATTGGTCCACTGATTGCAGATTTGTTCACTGTGTTTTCACCCCAAGGTAAAAAACACATGCGTCGTGACCGCGTGAACCAGTTGTCTATCGCCCCAGAACTCAAAAGCTGGAATGGTTACTTCCCAAGCCCATTCAAAGTGCTGGATAAACAGCAAATCAAATGGACAGGTATTACCTCAGTCATTTCCAGCGCGACCTTTGTGTTCAGCCCTGTGGCCATGACGGTAGCTCTGGGTGAGTTTGTGGCATCGCGCTTCAAACAAATCTACCAACGTTTAACCACCAGCTTGGCCGTTAAAAACGGTGTGACTGAGTCCACCTATATTGCTGAAGCGCTGATTCCGCTGGTAGCTTTTGGTTTGCCACTAAGTCCAGTAGCAGCTGGCCCTGCAGCGCCCTTGTTTAACGCACCACCGGTATACACCGTTGGGGGCGATGGCGTAGAGCCGTTTAACTTGCACAACTTGTTAAGCCAATGGGAGTTCCTAGGCTACGGCATGTTGTCCGTGTTGATCGCAGCGATTGTGGCCTACCCATTTGCTATGAACTATGCTCGTCGTGCAGCGTTGTTCGTGTCCAAGCGCATTAGCCATGAAGCTATTATTGCTACCTTTGTTGGCCTGATTGTGGTCATCAGTTTGTGGGAAGGTGGTATTCTTGGTCTGTTGGTTATTCTGACCATGGGTCTAGTGGGCGGCATGCTATCACGCCATTTTGGCTTTAATACTGGCTGCCAGTTCATGGGTTACTACATGGCGATTTTGACAGTTCCGGCTTTATTGGCATTGGTAGGATGAGATGAGCGATACATACGTTAGACTCACTGAAGTGGGCGCGAGAGACGGCTTGCAAAACGAGAAAGCCGTCATCACCTTGGAACAACGACTGACCTTTCTAGAGCATCTAGTAGAGTGCGGTTTTCCAGCTATAGAAGTGGGCGCGTGTGTGTCGCCTAAGTGGGTGCCGCAAATGGCGCAAAGCGATGAACTATACCAACGGCTGGTAAAGCCCGAAGGTATAGACTTCAGCTTGCTCACACCCAATCAAAAAGGCTTTGAGGCAGCGGTAGCCGTGCAATGTAAAGAGGTGTCTATCTTTACCGCGGCTTCCGAGAGCTTTGTGCAAAAGAACATCAACAGCACCATTGAAGACAGCTTGGCGCGCTTTGCAGATATCGCTGCACAAGCCAAAGAGCTGGGCATCAAAGTGCGTGGTTATGTCTCTACCATTGTGGACTGCCCTTACGATGGCCCAACCGATCCAGCCAAAGTCGCTTACGTAGCTAAAAAACTGTACGACATGGGTTGCTACGAAGTATCGCTGGGTGACACCATCGGTACGGGTACGCCAGAACGCATTCGTACAGTCTTAAAACACTGTAGTGATGTGATTCCTGTAGCGGCCTTAGCAGGTCATTACCATGACACCTACGGCATGGCGATTGCGAACATCTATGCATCGTTAGATTTAGGCTTACGTAGCTTTGATGCGTCGGTAGCAGGTTTGGGCGGTTGCCCCTATGCCAAAGGCGCGTCCGGTAACGTGGCGACTGAAGATGTGGTGTATTTGTTAGAAGGCTTAGGTCTACAAACCGGCGTTAACAAAGAAGCCATGCTCAGAGCAGGGCAGTACATTAGCCAAGTGTTGGGACGCCAAAACCAGTCCCGATTTGTACAGGCAACGTGCTCTGCATAAGCTAGTATTCTGTTTGCAGTACAAGAAGGCCCACAACAATGTTGTGGGCTTTTTTTGTTTGTAAAAGTCAATCTGTGAATGCTGATAGGTAGCCAAGGGAATCCCTTATACCGAAAGTGTAGTTTTGCTCGTAGCATCATGCCGGAAAGAGAAAGTCGCGGTTTCACCGCAGGGCAGATGCTTTACCCAAACCTTGGTGTTGAGGCAGACGTATTTACATTAACCAGCAATAAAGACCTTAAGGATGCTGCCATGCTGCAATTCTATTTAGTATTTGTAGGCATTACGTTGTTCGTGAACGGTGTACGAATCTATAACAGTTACGCCACGGATACGAGCAAACATATAGGCATTAAAGATGCCGCCGTGGTGAATCTATTTACCGGCATTATGGGTGTGGTGTTGCTGACAGTCATGGTGGTGCGTTCAACCACCACAGGAGATAGCCTGGCACCAGCTGCCTATTCAGGATTGTTTGTGCTGACCTATATCTGGCTGGCCATCAATGCATTCACAGGTGCAGACGGTAAAGCGTTTGGCTGGTTCTGTCTATTGGTACCGTTTATTGGTATCCCCGTAGCCATTTTGACCTTCTTGTCGGCGGTCACAGGCTTTGATTATTGGATGGTATTTAGCTGGTTAGCATGGTCCGTGTTGTGGTTCATGTTCTTTTTGCTGTTAGTGTGCCAGTTGCCTATAGGCAGGCTGACAGGTGTAGTGACGGCAGCGCAAGGGATTACGACGGCATTGATGCCTGCGTTGTTGAACTTCTGGGGCATTATTTAAAAGTAGGGCGTTCGGGTTGGCTATGCGGGGAGGTTGAGAAAATCGACTTCCCCGTTTTTACGCTGTTCATGTAGCAGCTCATCGAGGTGAGAGTGCTGTTGTTATAGGCTCTCTATAGCAAGAGGAAGCAGCGTAAGTTGAGAGTGAAAGCCCGCTTATCAACGACTTTCTGCCGTAGCCTTAGGCTGCGAAAGTATTTTTTAATTTGTACACCAAATAAAAAAACACTTCCCTCCGCCTTCCCTTCATAGCTTGCCACGAGCTTTAGATAGGTCGCTACTGGAGGTGAAGTGTATTTGTGTACTAGAGGCATGAAGAGGAGTTGTGTGTTGCAACTGTTAGCTCCCCTAGTTAGCGCTGATGGAAAGCCCCCTTGAGTAGTGCTGGATAGGGCCTCACGCAAGAATGCCCAACTCTCGACGTTAGTAAGCCCATATGTAGCGACTCATGCAGCGAGCATCGTTCTCAAGAAAGGGCAGTAAATCTTTCAGTATCAGCCTCATCGGGGGGACGGAGAGGAAACTTTTTTGATTTGGTGTCTCAAATCACAAAAAGTATTCCTGCAGTTCCCGGCGTGTGCGATGAATATGACAGCAGCATCGGTCTTCCCAGAGCAGAGCCCCATTGTAGGAATGTTCCTAAAGTGTGTAGGAATTTTTCAGCAGCACTTAAGAAAAAAAAACGGCTGCCGTTATCACAACAGCAACGTGCTCAGGCTGGGTTTTAACAGGTTGATCACGTGATGGGAGCAAAATTTTTTGTGATGCCCCTAAAGCTTTAGTGATGTATGTCGTAAACAAGTTAATACAGGAAATAGCGCAGCACCCAACACTACAGTGATGGTTAAGGCGCTACCTAAACAGGGCTTTCCTGATTAACTAGCAGTTAAGTGCTGCAATTTTCCTCAAACAGGAGTCATTCATGTCTGTTATTAATACTAACTACTTGGCGCTGGTTTCTCAGAACAACCTGACCAAATCCCAAAACTCCCTGGGCACCGCTATTGAGCGTTTGTCCTCAGGTCTGCGTATCAACAGCGCAAAAGACGACGCTGCTGGTCAAGCGATTGCTAACCGTTTCACAGCCAACATCAATGGTCTGACACAAGCGGCTCGTAACGCTAACGACGGTATCTCCATCGCTCAAACAACTGAAGGTTCGTTGAACGAAATCAACGAAAACTTGCAGCGTATCCGTACATTGACAGTTCAAGCGACTACAGGTTCTAACTCTGACTCTGACTTGAAGTCGATCCAGAACGAAATTAACGAACGCTTGTCTGAAATCAACCGTGTTTCCAAAGAAACTCAGTTCAACGGTAAATACGTTTTAGGTGCAGATGCTGCCAAACTGACAGTTCAGGTTGGTGCCAATGATAACGAAACTATCACTATTGAGTTGGCAAAAATTGATAGTAATACCTTAGGTCTGGGTAGTTTTGATGTAACTAAAGCACAATCGGGTCGTCCTACTCTTGGTGATCAAGTCGGCTTTAACGAAGAGTTCGGTACTATCTATGCTATTAAAGACAATGATGGTGCAGTGATAGCAGATAAGTTTGCTGCGGTTGGTGCTGATGGTAGCTTGATTGCAATTAATAAGGCTGCTGCAGCAGATGAAAAAAACCAAGGCTACGAAGCAGCGGTCACATTTAAAAATGCTAAAGGTGCGGATACTTATGGTGTCTACGCGTATGATGCAAAAAGTGCTGTTAATGGCGATTTCTCAAATGGTACCTTGAGAGTTGTTGGCTATAACGATGGTAAAGCGTATGCTGTAACTGATGCAACAGATTGGAGCTCAGGTGCACCAGCAACAGGAGAGCTGACTTTATCTGCAGGAAGTTTGGGACAATTGGATAATGCTCTGCAAAAAGTTGATGATCTGCGTAGCCACTTGGGTGCGATTCAAAACCGCTTCCAGTCCACTATTGCTAACCTGAACAACACTGTAAACAACTTGTCCGCAGCACGTTCACGTATCGAAGACGCAGACTACGCTGTTGAAGTGTCCAACATGACACGTGCACAGATTCTGCAACAAGCTGGTACTTCTGTGTTGGCTCAAGCTAACCAAGTTCCACAAACTGTTCTGTCCTTGCTGCGTTAATTGTAACGATAGTAAAGCTGATCAGATGGGCAACCTAGGTTGCCCAACAGTAAAAAGCCTCCAAGGTTTCTTGGAGGCTTTTTTGTATTCTGGATTCGCCTGCGGGCAAAGAAGATGTGGTGTTTCTCTTAGCGTAGCAGCGAACAGATGATGAGTGATGAGTTTGATGAGGCGTACAAAAGTTCAGCCTAATGAGCAGGACGAGTCAGCCCCCATTCCTTATAAATAGCCTGCAAATTGCGTGCACCATTGAGCAGCACTTTAGGCCCATTCCAACCCTGATAAAGCTGCTGATAACGCTTTCTGTTTTTAGGCGTGGCAATCAGCAGATGTTTAATCATGTTCCACTTGATGCTGTCTTGAGCACCTTCTAACGAGCCTATATGTCCGGGTTCAAACAAGCAGCGGCGTAGGTATCTAGCTAGACTTAGCGCCGTAGAAATCTCCATCACAATGATCCCTGTAGCGCGATCTAAGCGTTGCGGCATACTGACTGAGTAATTACCTTCCATGATCCAGCGGTCTGCTTCTATGGCAGCATCGTGCAGGGCTAGAAACTCGTGGGTGGGTCTAGGTACCCAGTTGCTATGAGGTTGGTGATACAGCTGATCCAGATGTGTCAGCGGAAGATTCTGTTGCTGGCTGATAGCAGCGGCTAGCGTAGACTTCCCGCTGTTTGACGGGCCTATGATGCAGATGCGAGGGCCAAGCTGGGCAAGAGTCATGAAAGCAGTAAAAAGCAGCGAGTGGTTGTGCGCGTATGAACAAACTACGAGGGCCGGCGGTAGATCAGCGTGAGCGTTATCTAAAGAGCGTTGACCGGATTCGGCGGGCTTTTTAGAATGCCAGCCTGATCGTTAATGATGACTACAAAGGAATACCTAGCATGATACATCCAGCTCCAAAAGTTGTGGTGGTAGGTGGCGGGATTATGGGGGCTTGTATAGCGTGGAATCTGGCCAAAGCGGGTGCGAAGGTACTGATGCTAGAGCAGCACGCCGAGCCTGCCAGAGGTGCCACGCAGTGGTCTTATGGCTGGGTGGGAACTGCTAGCGTGTTGCCTAGTGAGGCACCTCAGGCTTTTGCGCTTAAACAGACAGCCTTGCGTGAATTTGCGGCATTGGAAAAAGAGCTAGGTGCATTGCCCTATGCGGCACGTGGAGCGCTGCTCTGGGGCGAAAACGATGAAGAAACTCACCAGCTCGTAGCGGAGCAGCAAGCGGTGGGCGTCACTATGTCCCTAGTAGGTCAAGATGCTATTCGTCAGTTAGAGCCGCAGTTGACTACGCTTCCTCAGTGCGCAGCTTGGGCTCCTGATGATTTTGCGATAGAGCCTATTATGCTGACTCAGCAGCTTTTGGATGCCGCTAAGGGCTTAGGTGCAGAGGTGCGATATAACGCGGTTGTAGAGCGTTTGCTGGTGCAGGGAGGCACTGTCGTAGGCGTTGCTACCCCGCAGGGGAACATTCAAGCTCAGGCTGTAGTGCTCACCAATGGGGCTGCAGTCAAAACATTGCTAAGTGATGTGGGTGTGGATGCGCCAGTGTATGAGGCGCCAGCTGTTTTGATGCGGTGGAAAACCGATAATGCCGGTGTACGCCACTTGGTGTGTGCGAATGACCTAGAGCTTAGACCTGATTTACAAGGAGGTATCGTCATTGCGACAGATTATCCAGAAGAAGGGGAGGCAGGTTTAGAGGCATTAGTGCAAACGGTCAAAGCACGATTGCAGCAGTTAATTACACCTGCTCCTAGTCTGGAGCTGCGCGGTATGGCCGGTGCGAGACGCCCTTTGGTAGAGGGCGGTATGCCTTATAGAAAGAAACTATCAAACCTTAGCAATGTGTATACCTTAGTGGCGCATCCGGGCATTATTTTGTCACCGTATTTGGCTCGTTTGTCAGCAGAACAGATAATAGAGGTTTTTAGTTTTTAGCTATGGGTATTTAT
>SRSN01000189.1 GCA_004791645.1 Alcaligenaceae bacterium 429 | reverse complement strand
CACCATAAAACTTTTTGCTGTGTGTTCGCTATTTCATGAGCATAACCCAAATGCATTAATGCCAGTATTTATTCCCATGCAGCTTTACCAAAATTTCCGGTTTGCTATTTGCGATCATTTAACACGCAGACTGCCACACCATTTTCGCCATCATTTTGGCAGATTCTACTTTTGACTGCTGATACCCCTGTACCTGGCCAATCACAATCAAGCCCTCACCCACTACGTACAATTGCTCGCCAATCAGTTCTGGTTGCGTAGCCTGAGCCTGACGACATAACTGCTGCACATACTCCAGCACCTCTTGCTTGTGAGTAGCCGCTTGCTGATGCGGCGGCATATCTGGGGCCGCAAACTCTGCTGCAGCGTTAATAAAAGCACAGCCAAAAAAACCTTCTTCCTGCGTCCAACTCGCAATGAAATCTATATATGCCAGCGGGCGATCTGCTTCAGGTGAAGCCTCTACAAAGCGACGCATTTTATCCATGAACCATGTATGTCGTAGCTCCAATGCCGCTGCTATCAATATATCTTTGCTCGCGAAATGCCTATAAAGCGTTTTTTTGGTCACGCCTGCCTCACGGCTAAGCAACTCGACTCCCGTCGCATGAAAGCCATTTTGATAAAACAACTGCAAGGAAGAGGATGCAATATGGTGTGCTGTAGTCATGATTAAGTATACCGATCGGTTGACATAAGGATACTGATCAGTATACTAGCTCAAACCAGCACTTCTTGACTACTCAAAAGAGCATTCACTATGTCTATGCGTCGTTTACTTTCTTCTAATGCGCCTCCAGCCCCGCCCCTAAAGTTCATCTTTATTTCTTCAGTTGGGGCTGCCCTTGCCATTGCCATCACAGGTTGGTTAAGCGTGTTATCAGGCACACCTTGGCTAATGGCGCCTTTTGGTGCGAGTTGCGTATTGGCTTTCGGGGTTCCTGACTCCCCTTTAGCTCAACCTCGCGCGATTGTGGGCGGACACTTGGTCGCCACTGCCGTAGGGTTATTGGTGCTCTGGCTAGTTGGTGATGGATGGTTAGCCGCTGCTCTCAGTGTGGGTTTAGCCTTAGCTGCCATGCAACTTACACGTACCGTACACGCCCCCGCTGGCGCTGACCCGTTGATTGTGATTGCCGCACACACATCCATTAGCTATTTGATTTCCCCTGTTTTATTGGGCTCGTTAGTGATCGTCATCATCGCGTATTTTGTGAATAATGCCCGCAATACAGGCAGCTATCCTAAATATTGGCTTTAACGCTAGACTGACAACA
Organism: Alcaligenaceae bacterium 429; assembly: GCA_004791645.1. Taxonomy (GTDB): domain Bacteria; phylum Pseudomonadota; class Gammaproteobacteria; order Burkholderiales; family Burkholderiaceae_B; genus Paenalcaligenes. The sequence continues at coordinate 5,290 of SRSN01000189.1, read as the reverse complement.
CCATCATCATTTTTGTAGCCCTTCACGCGCCCTATCTGGATGAATAACGACCTGAACCTTGTCATGCTCTTGGAGCGTGAACTGCTACACCCTACTACTCGCGCTAACAAGCAGCGCATCCATGCATTACTGAGTGATGATTTTCAAGAAGTAGGAGCCTCTGGCCAAGCCTTTGGCAAAGAAACCGTGTTAGCCGCTTTGCCTAACGAATCAGAAACGACGTTTTCTGTACACGAGATGCAAGCACAGCAACTCAGCAGTGACGTCATCCTTGTTACATATAGGCTAGAGAAACACCACGCTGAAACCATGGCCAATTCATTACGCAGTTCCCTGTGGGTACGCGGTTCTGAGCACTGGAAAATGCGTTATCACCAAGGCACCTTAATTCGCTAGAAGCCTGCTTTCAAAAGACATTATTCGCAAATCGTTACGCCCTGTTGAAGATGTTTTCTTGACAACCTTTACTGCCCAACACAACAATCAAAAGATTTATTGAATAAAACAACTACCTGCACCTAGCCTTTCAGGTTAGCGCGCATGGGCAGCAAGGTATAGGCACGCGGGGCAGCGTATGTTCACCAAAACCATGCACCAGCAAGTATTTATTCTTGCTTGTGCTCAGGCTCTTTTTCAAATCGTTTATGTTGCCATCATGACTATTGGCGCCTTAGCGGGCGCAGCCATGTCTGGCTCAGCTCGCTGGGCTACATTGCCCATTGCCACTATGTTTCTCGGTACCGCCGTGATGATGTTTCCAGCATCCATATGGATGGCTAAAGTAGGTAGACGCATGGGCTTTCTGGCGGGTGCTTTGTTGGGCACAGTTGGTGGGCTTATTGCCAGCATGGGCATTTTGGAAAACTCGTTGGCCATATTAGGATTAGGCACTTTCTTTATTGGCTGTTATAAGGCTTTTGCCCAGTTCTACCGCTTTGCGGCTAGTGAGATTGCAGCTCCTGGTTTCAGACCTCGCGCCATTTCACTGGTACTTGCTGGTGGCGTCGCTGCTGCATTAATTGGGCCGGTACTCGCACAAGTGGGTGGCCAGCTCATGCAACCCTACTACTTGGGCTCATTTTTACTTATTGCTTTAGTAGCCTTGATGTCAGTAGGTGTGCTGCAAGGTTTTCACGTACCACCTGTTTATGCAACTGTCCCCCACCACAACGCCCCCGCCAGATCTTTGCTGCGTATTGTGGCCCAACCCTCCTATTTAGTAGCCTTATTTGGTGGTGCTACTAGCTATGGCATCATGATTATGGCCATGACAGCAACGCCCTTGGCGATGCTCTACCACGACCATGAACTGGGTACCGCGGCTATCGTCATTCAACTGCATGTGTTGGGTATGTTTTTACCTTCGTTTTTTACAGGATCGCTCATCACACGATTTGGTGTATTACGCATCATGCTTGTGGGCGCTCTACTGTTTGCCGCTCATATTCTCATAACGATGACGGGTACTGGCTTTGTGTCTTTTGTCAGCTCACTCACCTTGTTGGGGGTAGGTTGGAACTTCATGTACATAGGTAGCACCACTCTTCTCACCAGTACCTATACCCCACAAGAAAAGGCTCGCGCTCAAGCCACCAATGACATGGCAATCTTTATCGTAGGCGTCGCCTGTGCGTTTAGCGCTGGTTGGTTATTGGAAACCATAGGCTGGGCTAGCATGAACCTCATGTTGCTACCTTGGCTAGGACTCTCTGTATTGTCGATAATCTGGCTAGGGTTGCATCAACGTCGCATCCACGCTGAGTAAGCATGGCATACTGAAACACACGTATTCTTTTAGCAGTATCCCATGATCACCATCAGCCCCCTAGCTGCATCACAATGGCAGCAACACAAAACACTGCGCCTACACGCGTTGCTGGACTCTCCCGACGCATTTGGCAGTACCTACGAGGCTGAGCATACACGCTCTGATGCTGACTGGGCTCAACGCATTGCTACAGCACTAGCATCACCACATGATCGTATTTTTATTGCCTATCATCACGGCGTTGCGTGCGGTTTAGTGTGGTGCAAACTGGCCACCCAATCCGCCACTACCGCCGACCTGTTTCAGATGTGGGTTGACCCTACCAAACGAGGACACGGAGCAGGTAGGCTTCTACTGGATGCCGCTATACACTGGGCAAAAGATGCTGGCATGCGCACAGTAGAGCTAGGGGTCACACAGTCAAACTCAGCCGCCATACATCTGTATAGTCGTTATGGTTTTACCCCCATAGGCACGCCCACCCCATTACGTGAAGGCTCTACCTTACTGTCGCAAACGATGGTATTGATGCTGTCTCCATAATCCATATCGAAATCTCCACATACTCTACATATGACCGTACTAGCATTATTCGCATCGTAAATACCTCATGCTAGACACTCTTAGGTCATGACCACCACACACGCCCCCACCCTACCTACTATTGCCCCTATGCCACTGCAGGTGGAGTTCCAGCCTGTAGTGGATGAACTCTGTCGTGCTCTTGAGCGCATACTGGGTGACGCCATAGATAGTCTTTACCTCTACGGCAGTGTGGCCCGAGGCACCGCTACCGTGGGTAGCTCAGACTTGGATCTGTGCTTGATTACTCGCCATCCGCTGAGCATCGTCCAAACCGAGCAGTTGGCCGACTTATGTACCACTACTGCCGCACGCCACTTTAGTGTGAGCAAAGTCGATATTGATTGCGGGACTAGGGCAGAGGTACTGGCCGAGAAAAATCATCACAGTTGGGGCTATTGGCTCAAACACCATTGTCGTTGCATCAAGGGGGATGATCTGGGTGAGCATTTTCCGCTTTTTTCACCCTCACGTGACATTGCAATCGCGGTCAATGGTGACTACCTTGCTGTGCTGCAAGGTTACAGGCAGCGATTGCAAGAAACTGCTCCGGAATCTCACATACGCCGTCTTCAAAAAGAGGCCTCTAGAAAGCTGATACGTGCGACCAATACTCTGCGCCCTGTTTCGGCTGATTACTGGCCTAACACCTTAGAAGAGTATGTGAGCTTCGCTATAGAACACCACCCTAGCTCTGCGGAATTTTTACCCTTCTTTTTGCAGCATGCCTACACGCCAACCTCTGGTGTTGCCGAGTTTTGTGCGCAGCTAGAAACAGCCATGCAGTGGATGCAACAGCACACACGCTAAGCCATCACGAAACCAACAGGGAGATTACTAGGGTGACAAGCTATAGCACTCACGGTACAACCTAGTTTTCCCTTTCTCCCTGTGAGCCCCACATGCAGTTGCACAACACTCCTTTTGGCTTAACCGACTGGTCCGCTATTTCTCCAACCGAACACCCTGGCATACACGGCGTTGCGTACTGGCGCACCTGTCACTTTGGTGATATTCGGGTACGCATGGTGGAATACTCAGCGGGCTACTTAGCCGATCACTGGTGCAGCAAAGGCCATATTTTGTTGTGCTTAGAAGGCAGTTTGGACACCGAACTAGACGATGGCCGTCGCTTTACACTCACACCGGGCATTAGTTATCAGGTGGCGGACAACGCGGAAGCCCACCGATCCAGCACCCAAACTGGCGCCAAACTGTTCATTGTCGACTGACGTATCTACATAAGGCGCTACACTATTAGCACTATCCCTGTCGCCGGATTGTTGCCATGCGCCTGAATCTTTTTCTCAAACTATTTTTAGCCATACTCGCCACCAGCATCTTGTTGATTGTGGCGATGGGTGGCGCCATTCGTTGGAGTTTTGATCGTGGTTTTGTGGACTACCGCTTAGAGCGCGAGCAACAACGCATAGAATCGCTAGCCTCGTTCTTATTGGATGAATATGCCCAACAAGGTAACTGGTCTTTTATAGAAGGCCGTTCTCGCTGGTGGCGTGCACTGCAAGCCACCAGCAATGAAATGCCTGGTCATGGTAACCCTCGTGGCCATGGCCAAGGCGGCATGCCCTTTATTGCCTTAGTTGACCCCAATGACAAATTCATTGCAGGGTCGTTAAGCCGAAAAACCTCGGGGTGGATACGCCACGAACTGGTACAAGACGGTACTACCATCGGTGCGCTGCTCTACAACCCTCCCCCTTCTATAGAACTCTTTGATAGCGCGGCTGAACAACGTTTTGAGCAGCAACAACTACAGGCCACATGGTCTATAGCCGGGTTGAGCGTACTGTTAGCGGCTTTGGTCAGTTACTTACTTGCCCGCCTGTTACTCGAGCCCATACAGCGCATGGCGCGCGCCACCCGACAAGTAGCCGCTGGCGATTACAGCGTACGTATTCCCACACACAGCCAAGATGAGTTAGGCCAACTTGCCCAAGACTTCAATGCCATGGCGCACTCGTTGGCAGCCACTGAAAAGCTACGCTTAGCTTTGGTGGCTGATATTTCGCACGAGCTACGTACCCCCCTCGCTATTTTGCAAGGTGAAATAGAAGCATTGCTGGATGGCCTACGCCAACCCACACCAGAGACCCTACAGTCCTTGAAGCAAGAAGTAGTTCAATTAAATCAGCTCATTAATGATTTACACATGCTGTCACTTGCTGACTCCGGCGCGTTAGAGTTTGACCTACAACCCAACACTAGCCTGCGTGCTATCTTGCAGCGTTGCTACGATGCGTACCAACCTCGTTTGGAAGCCAAAGGCTTGACGCTTAACATTGATGTGCCAGAGCTCCCCCCCCTGCAAGGCGATAGCACGCGCTTAAATCAGCTATTTAGCAATGTGCTAGAAAACTCCCTGCGCTACACCCATGCTCCCGGCGACGTCCACATACAGGCCGAACAACAGGCTGACGGCCTGCATGTGTTTATTGATGACTCTGCACCTGGTGTAGCGTCTGAACATTTACCGCATTTATGCGAGCGCCTTTACCGTGTAGACCCGTCGCGCAGCAGAGCATTAGGCGGATCAGGTTTAGGGCTAGCGCTATGTGAACGCATTGCGCAGGCCCACCACGGCACTATTCAAGCGCAACACTCGCCATTAGGCGGTGTACGTATTCATGTGATGCTTCCTTTGCGACAACCATCATGACCACTTCTACACGCATACTGATTGTTGAAGATGAACCCAAGCTGGTAGAGCTGCTGACTCTGTACTTAGAAGCCGCCGGCTATGCATGCCATGCAGTGTTCAATGGCAATGATGTAGAACAGGCGCTCACCGCTTTCAAACCCGATTTGCTACTGTTAGACCTCATGCTACCTGGCAAAGATGGGCTGACTATTTGCCGTGAGTTACGCCAGCACAGCCAAATCCCCGTCATCATGGTGACCGCCAAGGTGGAAGAAATAGAC
>SRSN01000188.1 GCA_004791645.1 Alcaligenaceae bacterium 429 | reverse complement strand
ATTTTAAGCAATTTTTTAGTTTATGGTTTTTTTAGAGCGTATAGACTTTTTTGGTGTGTCAATGTCTACTCCGGTTTCAATGCAGTTAAGAGTGAATAATCAAGAGCGTGAAGTGCAGGTCAGTCCTGACACGCCATTGCTATACGTGTTGCGTAATGATCTTGGGTTAAAAAGCCCTAAATTTGGTTGCGGTTTGGGTGAGTGTGGTGCTTGCACGGTATTGGTGAATGGGGTGGCGGCACGCTCTTGTGTGACCACCTGTTCAGTGGTGCAGGGCTATGCCATTACTACCTTAGAGGGTTTGGCGACGGAGGGTGAGCCTAACCATGTACAGCAGGCATTTATTGATCATCAAGCGGCGCAATGCGGGTATTGTCTAAACGGCATGATTATGACCATACAGGCTTTGCTACTGCGTAATGCGCACCCCACAGAAGAAGAAATACGCAACGAGCTACGTCACAACCTTTGTCGCTGTGGCACGCATATGGAAATTCTTGCGGCAGCGCGTGCTGCGGCTCAAGTGGTGTAGGGTGGCAGTATGTATACGGTAGTACCAGGCAATCAGGCAGTCACGGTAGAAACAAGAACAGTAGCGTTACCAGCGTTAGAGCATGCGTTGTATGGGGCGGTGGTGTATCCACCGCTTTCGCTTTTGCAGCAACCGTTGTTGGCGAATCATCAGCCTCTGTATTCGGATGTGGATTGGTCTGCTGCGCAAAAAGTCCCCGGTGTAGTGAAGTGTGTGGCGCAGCAAAATTTTTTAGCGGTGTTGGCGGCTCAAGAAACGACGGCTAAACAAGCTAAAGCCTTGGTGCGTGTGTCATGGGTGGGTGCGGCATCGCAAGCGCCTGCTTTTAATGACGCTGAAGGGTATAGCTGGGATGCGTCGGTGGATAATGGCTTGGCGTGGTCGGTTGCGCAATACGAGCACGAAACATTGCATGTATGGCTAAGCACGGCGTATCCGCATCAACTGCGTGATGAGCTGATGGTGCTGACGTCATTACCAGCAGAACGTATACAGATATACCAGAGTGTGGAGCCTCTAACTGAGGCCTATGACGAAGCCGTGCAAGCGGCTGTGCTGGCACTGCAGGTAAAGCAGCCAGTTGTAATGCGTGCAGAATCAGGATTGCAAACCATTAAGCTTGTTTCTCTGGCGTCTGAGAGTGGAGCATGGGAGAGCAACGTGGTACCCGGCCTGGGTACGTCTGTGGCGGCGAAGTTGTTGGGTTGGCAGACTAAAGATAAGCAAGGCGTGCAACTAGCTACAGAGTATGTAGGAGATCGTCGTTATAACCATGCGCAGTGGTTGGCACCTGTAGGCGCGCAGCGTGATTATGCTGCGGCATTAACCTTTGCGGCTGAGTCTGACTTTGATGAGTCTTTGCGCACGCATGGGGTAGACCCTCTGCAAGAGCGACTGGTGCAAGTGCAGGATGAGCGTGGTCGCAGGTTAATACAGCGAGCTGCCGAACAAGCGGGATGGGTGAATGATGACGGCATTGCCTACACGCCTAAAAAGCAGAATCATGGGTATGGCTTTGCGTATGTGAAAGCCTATGACTATGAGCAAAAACCGGCGCAAGCGATATGGTCGGCGTGGGCGGTAGAGTTGGCGTTGGATACGCAGTCGCAACAGTTGAGTCTACAGAAAGTGACGGTGGCTTTTGATAGCGATCAGCACATTCCGCAAAGTGATGTGCAGCAGACGCAGATTAAGCATCGTATCTCCCAGTGGGCAGGCAAGTTATTGGGACATAGCGCTGGGTTAGAAGAAAGGGCGGCACAGGCTAGTGACAGCACATCATCCCCTCAGCCTGTAAGTACAGACATACAAGTTGTAAATCAGAGTGCGCTAGTAGGGCAGGCATTGGCGTGGAGTGCCACAGCAGAATTGCCCGCTGCCGCCGCTATTGCGAATGCGGTAAAGGATGCAACACAAGTCAGGCTGCACCATGCTCCATTGGATTTATCGTTGGCAACACAGCGTTGGGCTATCGCTACGCAGGCAAAAGCAAAATCATCAAAGCGTTGGCTAGGTTGGTTGGCAGGAGCCGCTAGTGCTGCTGCGGGGCTGCTAGTGGTGGCCTCACCGTGGCGTCCCGCTATTCCGCCTGTACCTAGAATTGATACCTCTATTTTTTCGGATATCGCCATAGAACGTGGGCGTTTGGTGGCTCTGGCGGGTGATTGCATGGTGTGCCATACGGCGGATGGTCAGGCAACCAATGCGGGTGGTTTGGCCTTGGACACACCCTTTGGGAAAATCTTCACCACGAACATCACTCCAGATCCAGAGACCGGCATAGGCACATGGTCGTACAAGGCCTTTGAGCGCGCCATGCGTGATGGTATTCACCGTGATGGATCGCATTTATACCCGGCTTTCCCTTACACCTCGTATGCCAAGCTAAGTGATGAGGACTTGCAGTCTTTGTATGCGTACTTGATGACGCAAGAGCCCGTGCATGCCCCCAATAAGCCGCATGAGTTAGGTTTTCCATTTAATTTCAGACCAGCGTTAGCTGGTTGGAATACGTTATTTCATACTGATAGACAGGCATACCAATACGACGAGGGGCAAACAGAGCTCTGGAACCGAGGTGCGTACTTGGTCAATAGCAGCGGGCATTGCATGGCCTGTCATTCGCCACGTAATAGTTTGGGTGGCGAGAAAAAAGGTAAATATTTCCTTGCGGGTGGTGAAGTAGACGGTTGGGAAGCCCCAGCGTTAAATGCCTTGGCTACGGCTGATGTGCCGTGGACCGAAGAAGCGCTTTATACCTATTTACGTACGGGGCAGTCTGTACAGCACGGTGTGGCGGCAGGGCCGATGGGGCCTATTATCGAAGGGTTAGCGGAGTTGCCTGAATATGATGTTCGGGCGATGTCGCATTACCTACTGAATCTACAAGGGCGTGCTGAGTCCGTGGCGGCTGAACCGCAAATAGCGGCAGCAAACGTACAGCTTCAGCAGGTTGAGCAGCAAGCGCAGACACAGCTAACAGATGTATGGCTGATGCCGGGCAGAAGTATCTATGAAGGAGCCTGTATGGTGTGCCATGACAGCCAATCGGGACCAGCGTTGTTTGGGGCGCGCCCTTCGTTGGCGGTGAATACGTCTATACAAAGTGATTCGCCCGATAACTTAATTCAGGTGATTCTGCATGGCATTACAAGGCCGTCTTCCCCTGCATTAGGGAATATGCCAGCCTTCAAACACAGCTTAAATAATCAGCAAATGGAAGACTTGCTGCATTACTTACGTAAGCAATACGCACCGGATAAAAAACCTTGGGAAAACATTCAAACCAAGGTGCAAAGCATCAGGCAGCAACCAGGGCATTTATAACCGTCCGGGTTTCTTGGGAGTGGCGGTGGGCACGTTTATGGCTGTGACTGCTAGTGCCATGAGCGAAGGCTAAGAGGGTAGCTGTGTCGTTGCATCGTTGTGGTAGATTGTGTGATGGTGCAACGTCATCGTAAGGATAAAACGAAGGTGCAACATAAACATTTTTACGAACCCAAGTTGGGCCATGGCTTAAAGCATGATCCTATGAGTTCTATTGTGGGGCCGCGTGTGATTGGCTGGATTGGTACACGGTCGGCGCAGGGCGTATTCAATTTAGCGCCTTACAGCTTCTGTACTATGTTCAATTACCGCCCACCCATTATTGGGTTTGCGAGTGTGGGCTATAAAGATAGCGCGCGTAATGCCATAGAAACAGGTGTGTTTACATGGAACTTGGCAACGCGATCTTTGGCTGAACAAGTGAATCTAAGCAGCATTGAGCGGCCAGTAGATGAGTTCGATCTAACGGGTTTAACTCCACAACTGGGTGAGCGAGTGGTAGCTCCTTATGTGGCCGAAAGCCCGGTGTCGTTAGAGTGCAAGGTGTCACAGCATTTTGAGCTAACAGGCAGCGATGGTGTGGGTGCTGGTTCGTGGATGGTGTTGGGTGAAGTGGTGGCCGTGCACATTGCTACCGAGCACATAAAGGATGGCGTGTATCATTGCGCCTCTGCGCATCCGGTTTTACGGGGCGGTGGCCCTAAAGACTATTACGAAATCACCGACGACACATTATTTGGTCTGTACCGACCACGTTAGATAGGCGTGAGTAATCCGTGATTTTGCGAGCCGTAGTGCAAGCGGTGGTTGCGCTGCATTATTGTGCTTGAGTGGGCGCTTCGGCTAAAAGCAGCGCCAGCAGGCTGGCCGCGCTAGGGGATAGCTCACTTTGTTTACGTACGCCTACTAGCAATTCACGTGAGCGCCAGACGTCACGTAACGCGATGGTGCGGGTATTGGGTATATGGTAAATCTGCGTACTTTCACGCGGCAAAATTCCAATCCCTATACCGGCATTAATCAGCAAGCACATGGCATCGTAGCCAGATACTTCGGTTTGGATGGACAACGCACGATTGTGTTCCATCGCAATCTTGCTGATTTGATAATGAATGTGCGTGCCTGCAAACAGCGAAATGTGGGCGTAATCCAGCGTTTGGATAAAGTCTATTTCAGTGAACTGAGCCAATGGGTGCGACTGCGGCACCAGGGCTACCAGTTCGTCATGCCTAAAGGTGAAAGTTTCAATGCTGGCTTGAAAGGGTAGGCGCGTGAAAATGCCTATCTCGGTTTTGCCTTCAGACAATGCATTGATAATATCTAAGCTGCTTTTTTCTTCTAGCTGCAACTGTACTTGCGGAAACTGCTGCGCAAATTGTCCTAGCACAGCAGGTAGAAATTGCGTGACTGCCGAGGTATTCGCCATGATATGCACTTGGCCGTGTTGGCCCTTGGCGTAGGCGTGTAAGCGCGTTTCCAGATCATAGGCGTTGTTCAATAACGCACGCGCACGGTACAACAGCTCTACCCCGGCGGGGGTGGGGCTAATACCTTTGTTGGTGCGATGAAGCAGGGGAGTATCTAGGTGATGCTCAAGATCAGCAAGACGGCGACTGACGGCGGCGCTGGCTATATGTTCCAGCTCTGCCGCCTTACTGATGGTCCCTTCCTCTAAAACACGAACGAATAGCTTTAATGTCAGCAAGTCCAGTTTCATGCATGACATCATAGCGTTTTTTCGCCGTTTTCAGTGGCAGAGATTAGGGGTTAACGCCAGACAAAATGTGACCAGCATTAGGTACACGTGTTTCCAGACCCAGTGTTTTCAGCATTTGGTAAACCGTACATACCGCGGCTGACAGTACAGGTTTGCCAATCATATCTTGCGCACGTTGAATGGCTGCAAGTGATGGCATTTGTACGCAAGCTGATAACACGACGGCATCTGCATCTTTGTAATCCAAGCGTTTAACGTGTTCCAGCAGATTTTCAGGGTTCAGTAAACCAACTTCCAGGTTATCAGCTACTTCTAGGCTGATGGTGTCTAGCACTTCAACACCTTCTGCGCGGATGTAATCGGCCACACGTTGCGTCAATGGTTTCATGTAGGGTGTGATGATAGACACTTTGTTGAAGTTGAACTCTTTTAAAGTTTCAACCAAGGCACCCGCAGAACTCAGCACAGGAATATCCACGCCGTTATCGGTGACAACTTTTTGTAGGCGTTCTTGGGATACGCGGTGGTAACCATCGCCTTGAGCCATGATGGCAACCAAGCAGGCGTAGGCCATCACATCCATGCGGGCATCGCTAAGCTCTAACACGCAGCGGTCGCTGGCAATGTCCATGGCTTTTAGTTCTTCAGGTGTTACTTTCATCATGCGCATACGTGATGAGTGAAAAGTAAAACGCTCGTCAGGAAACTCAGCATAGCGCGCTTGCAGCATCGCTGGAATTTCAGTTTCCATGGTGGTGTTAGAGCTAGGAACGACTTGTCCGATACGGTAGGTTTTCATGTTGTGTCCTCGACTAGATGAATAGTTATGCATCTATTTTGCGAGGGCGGGGAAGAAGGGTAAAGCGCCATTCGGTCAACGTGCTATCGCGAATGGCGATGGTGGGTGGTGTGTAAGGTTTACGGGGTTGAGGTTCGCTAGGTGGATTGGATTGACGCGGCTAAAAGGGGAGTGGCATAGTTTTTGTGGGTTTGCTCATCCCTGCATAAGCATATCTGCTGATAATAAAGAAGGGATGGGAATGGACCATCATGTGTAGCTAATGTTAAGGAGACAAACATGCGTTTATCGAATGCGGCTCGTCTAGCCACGGGTTCAGTGTGTGTGGCTTGGGCGCTGATGGGCTCTAGCAGTGTGTACGCGAATGAAACAATTACCGATGTTGGCCCGCGTATAGATCAAGTAATTTCGCAGAACTATTCGCAATGGGATGCCATCTATAAAGACTTGCATCAGCATCCAGAGCTAGGGTTTCAAGAAACGCGTACTGCTAAGGTGATGGCTGAACAAATGAAGGCCTTGGGGTTTGAGGTGACGGAAGGGGTTGGTGGTACCGGTGTGGTGGCTATTTTCCGTAATGGTGATGGCCCTGTAGTGATGGTTCGTACCGAACTGGATGCTTTACCTGTTCAAGAAAATACCGGCTTACCGTACTCCAGTAATGCTGTATCCACCTTTAATGGTGCTGAAACTGCGGTCATGCATGCATGCGGTCATGATATTCATATGGCGACATGGTTGGGTACAGCCAAAACATTAGTCAGTCTAAAAG
>SRSN01000187.1 GCA_004791645.1 Alcaligenaceae bacterium 429 | reverse complement strand
GTCTTTCTCGGCTTGGTCGTATCGGCCTTCCAGCACATTTAACCAACCGCTTTCCAACAAGGCTCGATCACGGTTTTGTGCTCTACGTCCACGCCACAAGCGAAAGCGCTCAGGGCTACCGGAAATCCAACTGATGAAACGCAGTGTCACGTACAGAACGATAAAAATAACGATTGCAGCGACCACGGCAAAATTCAAGCCGAACGACACACGATATGGCGGCACCAACACCACCACGTTCCCGCTGTGCTCACGCAGTACCAGCGCCAGAGTCACCGCCGCAATTAATACTACCAGCGTCCAAATCCAGGCTCTCATGACTTATCCTTGAAAAGGGGTGGCCAGTGTGCGCAATGCAGCTTGAGTCGCATTATCAGTAGTGGCGTCAGGCTGACCTTCTACTGCATCCCCTGCTTCCTCTTGCTCCACTGCCTCTGTGCCCGCTTCGGCGGGTTCATCAGCCTCATTTGCAGTTGCCGCATCGTCTACAGCTTCTTTCTGCATCATGGACTCCAATGCTTGCAAACTGTTATCCAGTGTAGGCAAGTGAGTCACAATAGGGGTTTCGAGCAGACTGCGTGTCAATTGCAGCGCTTCTGCACCGGCGCCAGTTTGTACATCAAAACGCTGCTGCAATACAGCCAACACAGCATTCATTTCAGACTGCCACACCAACGGTTGACCTGTCATCAACGCCAAACGCGCTGTAGTAATGCGCAAACGCAGGTTATCTCGCAAGCGATCAGCCTGTTCAGGTGACAACAACAGGGCTGACGCGTCATCAATACGGCGTACGGATACCAGATCACCCAAATCTTGAGACACAGCATCCCAGCCGCGTTCTACCCAGTACCAGCTTTGTTTTGCAGTACGTTCCCACCACGGTGTTTCTTCTGTAAACACAGGCTCTGGAACAGTAGGTTCTGGTACGGTTTCTTCCCCAGCTTCCACCGCGGCATCAGGCGCCAGCAACACAGCGCGATTTAGCTCTGCCTGCAAGGTGTCTAACTGACGGGATAGCGAGGACACATCAACTACGGTAATGGCACGCAAACGTTGCAGATCACCGTTAATGGTTTGCTGTAGCGAGGCCAGAGTAGGTCGATTGGCACGAGCCAAACGCGCTTGTGCTGTTTCCATGGACACAATTGCATTATTGACGTTGCCGCCTATCAGCAATTGCTGCTGAGCCAAATTCACCAGATGCTCTACGTCATTCAACAGAGCTTGTTGCCCGCCTGCATCCGTGAGTGTTTGAAAGGCTTGGTGCAGATCTTGCGTGCGCTCTTGGCTGTCAGCCAGTTCACGCTGCAATTGTTGGTATTTTTGTTGCAGGTCACGTAACTGGGACTGCACCTGCTGCACTTGATCTACCGCTTTGTTGCTAGCCTGAATATTGGCCTGCAATTGACGCTCAAGGTCAACGTAGTCTTTTTGTTGCTGTTGCTGGCCATACCATACACCGCCACCAACCAATGCCAACACAATCGCTGCTGCCAATACCGTTAAGCCATGCTTGCTTTTAGCAGCTGGCTGCTGTTTGGCAGTGTCATTCTGCGAGAAATAGGTGCTTTTCTTGCCGGTATGCTCAGCGGCTACTGTGGCAGGCGTATCCTGCACAGTGGCCTTCTCGGGCTGAGACGGATCGATTTCAGGTGTTTTCTCTGTTTTATCTGTCATAGCAAGATGTAATCCGATTACGTTTTGTTGACGCTGGCCAGCTCACTAAAGGCCGCGCACATGGACTCCACACTAGGTGAAGCATAACGCAGCCTATGTAGCGGGGCCAAATTCCGCTTCTCTTGTTCCGATTGTAGTCGTTTCCCTATGCGTTCGTGAATGACTACACCACCCACCTTGGCCCAATACTGCTCTAAACCCAGGCGGCACATGTTATCCAAAATCGCTGTGACACTTTCGGAACTGCTAAATAAGATGGAGCATTGTGTAGCCGACAAAGCCTGCTGCAACTGCACGACTTCATTGCCTGTCCATAGCGCTGGTTGGCGCTGATAGACCGTTAAACGCTGTACCTGCTTTCCTTCCGCCTCTAGTGCTGCACCTAACCATTCACGGCCTTTTTGGCCGCGCACTACAAGCACATTACTGAGTGCTGAGAGATGAGGTTGCAACACTTGCCATAATGCCTCGGAATCTTGTGCTGTATGACTAGCGGGGTACAGCAACAGTTGTTCCGATACCACGCGCTGTTCACGAAACGGCACAATGCTCGCCTGCCCCACCCCAGCTACTCGTACGCTATCTGGCCAAACAATGCCGTGCTGCGCAATGATATTGAGGTAACTGAGTGCCGCTTGGCTGCTGACAAACACCACCACATCGAACTTAGATGGGTGATGAATAAGAGGGTCGAAATTATGGTGCTGCTCTTCTAGCTCTAATGCTGGTAGCACCAAGCTTTGCAGACCCTGCTGCTGCAAGGCCTCCTGCAAGGCTTGGTTACGGCCTTCTGGACGAGTCAGTATGGCGGTAGCAGAACGCCCTTCGCTCACGCGTTAGTTCTCGCTACTCGCAATGGACAATCTAGACAAAATGTCTTTAGCCCCATCTGCTAATAGAGCATTAGCTACTTGAGTGCCCAATGCAACAGCATCATCAGCATTGCCACGGGCTTCTGCGCGGATAATGCGTGAACCATCAGGTTCAGCAACCAACGCACGCAAATGCAATTGATCGTTTTCAATAGTGGCATACGCCGCCATTGGCACTTGGCATGAGCCACCCAACAAGCGTGACACGGTGCGCTCAGCCAGCGCTCGTGCTGTAGATTCTGCACATGCTAATGGAGCCAACAGAGCCTGTAGCTCTACATTAGCTTCCATAATTTCTATACCCAGCGCGCCTTGGCCTGCTGAAGGCAAGCTGTCTTCAGGGGATAACAATGAGCGTATACGTTCGCCTAGCCCCAAACGGATCAAACCAGCTGCTGCCAAAATAATGGCATCGTAATCGCCGTTATCCAGCTTGCCCAAGCGGGTGTCTAGGTTGCCACGTAAAGGCTTGATGTTCAGGTGCGGGTAACGCTCACGTATTTGCGCTTCACGACGCAAACTTGCTGTACCTACTACCGCGCCTTCAGGCAAATCAGCCAACGACGCATAGTGGTTAGATACAAAGGCATCGCGCGGGTCTTCGCGTTTCATGATCACTGGCAAAGCAAACGGGCTTTGCAGATCAAAAGGCACATCTTTTAAGGAGTGCACTGCCAAATGGGCTTTGCCTTCTAACAAAGCCACTTCCAGCTCTTTGATGAACAACCCTTTACCGCCCACTTTAGAAAGCGTGCGATCAAGGATTTGATCACCACGGGTAGTCATACTCAGCAGCTCAACCTTGCAGGTAGGATACAGCGTCTGTAAAGAGTCACGTACGAACTCGGCCTGCCACAATGCCAGTCGGCTAGCACGTGTTGCAATAATCAACTGATCAGGTACCAACAAAACAACTCCTACCCAGCAAAGTAACGGGCCACAGCGGCGCCTACGATCCCCAAGATAGCCAAAATCGCCAGCCCTTGCAGCAAGGACAGGCCTGATTCATGTTTTTTACGATCAGAGTCAGGTAAGAAACTCATGATTTCATCCTTTATTTAGTGGTAGGTTGGCGCATTGCCATCCATTTGCCCAATATGACCAGTATAACGGCAACTGAGGCTTCTACAATCAACTTCGTTGTAGAGGAGATATCACCCACATAGCGTGTAACGGCGATATCGGTTACCAACATGCCCCCTGCAATCCACCCTAATAAGGCAGCGCCCAAGGTGATAACCACAGGAAACCGGTCAATCAATTTCAACACTAAAGTGCTACCCCAAATAATGATGGGCACACTTAGCAACAAACCAAAGATCACATACACCATTTGGTGATCAGCCTGCGTATTTTGTGCAGCGCCAGCAATCGCAATCACGTTGTCCAGACTCATGACAAAGTCTGCAACCAAAATGGTTTTGACGGCTGACCACACACTACTGCCTGCTTGCACATTACCGTGACCACCTTCATCAGGCACCAGTAACTTCAAGCCTATCCAGAACAGCATTGCAGCGCCGGCTAGCTTCAAAAATGGAATATCTAGTAGCGTTAAGGCAAAGAAGATCAGTAGTACACGCAGGATAATCGCCCCTACCGTACCCCACAATATGCCTTTGATGCGTTGCTTATGGTCAAGATTTCTACACGCTAGCGCAATAACTACCGCATTATCCCCGCCCAGCAAAATATCAATTAAAACGATCTGAAACAATGCGCCCCAGTGGAGCGTTTCGAAAAATTCGATCATTGCGTTTCTGTAGTGCTCAACCTAGATAATGGTCATAGCTTGCTTTGCGCTGCCCTCTAAGTGGCAAAGCTTAGCTATTCACGCATGTAATGGTTCCACCATCAAAAAAGTGCCCTACATCGCAATGCAGGGCACTTCTTTTTGCATGCCTATGCCCAGTTTACCGCAACTGGGCATGAACAGCTCTTACAGTACGGACTTCAGCAACTTGCCCATTTCGGATGGGTTGCGTGTAGTACGAATACCGCAAGCTTCCATCACTTCCAGTTTGGCGTCTGCAGTATCTGCACCACCGGAAATCAGAGCACCTGCGTGACCCATACGTTTCCCTGGAGGCGCTGTAACACCAGCGATAAAGCCGATTACTGGCTTTTTCATGTTGTCCTTAGCCCACAGAGCAGCGTTCACTTCGTCTGGACCACCGATCTCACCGATCATGATTACGGCATCAGTGTCTGGATCGTCGTTGAACATTTTCAGTACGTCGATGTGTTTCAGACCGTTGATTGGGTCACCACCGATACCTACCGCGCTGGATTGACCCAAGCCCAACTCAGTTACCTGAGCAACAGCTTCGTATGTCAATGTACCGGAACGGCTTACCACACCAATACGACCTTTACGGTGGATGTGGCCAGGCATAATACCGATTTTCAGTTCGTCTGGAGTGATCAGACCTGGGCAGTTAGGGCCCAACAACAAGGTTTTCTTGTTCTCAGCACGCATACGGTTACGTACACGCAGCATGTCACGAACAGGAATACCTTCAGTAATGCAGATTACCAGATCCAGGTCAGCGTCTACTGCTTCCCAGATAGCATCAGCAGCACCTGCTGGTGGAACGTAAATAACGGACACAGTTGCGCCAGTTGCATCACGTGCATCTTTTACGTTTGCGTAGATAGGTACGCCTTCGAAGTCCTCGCCTGCACGACGTGGGTTCACACCAGCTACAAACGCTTCTTTACCATTACCGTATTCACGACACATACGTGTGTGAAATTGACCGGTTTTACCTGTAATACCTTGAGTAATTACTTTGGTATCTTTATTAATCAGAATCGACATTGAAAAATCCCTTCCTGTACTTATTTGGCGGCGGCAACGACTTTAGTGGCTGCTTCAGCCATCGTGTCGGCACTGATGATAGGCAAGCCGGATTCAGCCAGCATTTTCTTGCCCAACTCTTCGTTGGTACCTTTCATACGTACAACCAGAGGTACGTTCAGGTTCACGGCCTTGCACGCAGTGATCACGCCTTCGGCGATCACGTCACAACGCATAATGCCACCGAAAATGTTTACCAGGATGGCTTTAACGTCTTTGTTAGCCAACATGATTTTGAAAGCTTCGGTCACTTTCTCGGCAGTAGCGCCACCACCAACGTCCAAGAAGTTGGCAGGTTCGCCACCAAACAGCTTGATGGTGTCCATTGTGGCCATCGCCAAACCAGCACCGTTTACCAAGCAACCAATGTTGCCGTCCAGCTGAATGTAGGCCAGGTCAAATTTGCTAGCTTCGATTTCAGCAGGATCTTCTTCGTCCAGATCGCGGAACTCAAGAATGTCATCATGACGGAACAACGCGTTGCTATCAAAGTTGAACTTAGCGTCCAATGCAATGATGTCACCGGAACCAGTCAGGATCAGTGGGTTGATTTCAGCCAGTTCAGCATCTGTGTCTGTGTACACTTGGTACAGCTTCTGGAACTCAGCAACAGCTTTCTCGATAGAAGCCTCAGGTACACCAATACCGCGAGCCAGCTTTGTAGCTTGCTCGTTAGTCAGGCCAACAGCTGGGTCTACGAATTCTTTCAGAATGGCGTCAGGGTTACGCTCAGCCACTTCTTCAATTTCCATACCACCTTCAGCAGACGCCATCACGGCAACGCGCTGAGTAGCACGGTCGGTTACGATACCAACGTAGTATTCTTTCTTGATGTCCGCGCCTTCTTCTACCAGCAAGCGACGTACTTTCTGACCTTCAGGACCAGTCTGGTGTGTTACCAACTGCATACCCAGAATTTCACCGGCGATTTGACGTACTTCGTCCATGGAACGTGCCAGCTTAACGCCACCACCTTTACCACGACCACCTGCATGAATTTGGGCTTTCACAACCCATACTGGGCCGCCTAGCTCTTCTGCTACGGCAACGGCTTCGTCTACCGAGAAAGCAGGTTTGCCGCGCGGAACAACTACTCCGTATTTTCTTAGCAGGGCCTTACCCTGATATTCATGAATTTTCATTGATTACCTGTCAGTCTTAATAAAAACACAAAAAAAACTTTGCCTACATCCACCACTGTTGACTACTCTGGTACAACTTCTGTGTGTTCAGCTGCTTCATACCACTTAGGGTAAAACATCTTCACTACCTCGCCTGAACTACGTAAGGCGTGGCAGCCATCAATCTGGAATGGTCGCTGTTGCGATTCATTTGATTCCACAGCTTGTTTGGTGCTACGTGCCTCTTTCACCATAGACTGAATTGCCACCGTAGGCAGAATATCCGTCAATTCAGTCATGTGTGTACAGCCAGAGGTACGAGACATA
>SRSN01000186.1 GCA_004791645.1 Alcaligenaceae bacterium 429 | reverse complement strand
GTCTAGAAACGCGCTGCACCTCAGACTGTAACCAGCCCAAACGATGCCATTGCTCAGGCTTTTCTTGCAGCAATTCACGCAGTGCCTGCCTATCTACTTTGCGTTCGTCCAGCATTTCGGTGAACTGCTCCACCGATAATCTAGCTGCTTGCTCTTGCAACTGCAGCTCAGTCACTTTTTGACGTAATGGCTCTACCACCTGCTCTAATCTGGCACGCTCGGACTCTGCCGTTTTCAAGCTACTTGCCACATGCTCTAAACGGGTGCGAGCCACCAATAAATGCTCTTCTCTTTCGGCACGCAACATCAATGCCTCTTGCAGGCTTTCTTGTGCGGCGTCCACATCCATCACGGTTAGCTCACCCTGCAAGCCAGAGAGTTCTGCCGCCGCACGTTCCAATTGCTCCTTAGCCAAACGCTGGGTACGAGACAACTCTTCATAGCGTGCTTGTAGTAGGCGCTCTTGGTGACGAATCTCTTGGCTTTGATGTTCTCTATCACGCCACTGCTGACGAATCTCCTGCAGCTCAGCGCTGACTCGTTCCAACAGTTCTTCTTGATCTTCTAACTGCTCTTGCAACACTTCACGTTGTGCTTGCAGCTCTTCGGCCTGTAGTTCGGAATCCTCCAAACTCGCCATTAACTCTTCTTCAGACTGCCCTAGCTCTAGCAGCTCTTGCGACAAGCGTTGTAGCCTATCGCTACTTTGCTCAGCCTCTTGGCGCAATCTGGCATGCTCTAACTGTACGGTGTGCAAACGTTCGGTAAGTTCACCCACGCGTAAACGCAAACTAGGTAGCTG
Source organism: Alcaligenaceae bacterium 429 (assembly GCA_004791645.1). GTDB lineage: Bacteria > Pseudomonadota > Gammaproteobacteria > Burkholderiales > Burkholderiaceae_B > Paenalcaligenes. The sequence continues at coordinate 6,074 of SRSN01000186.1, read as the reverse complement.
TTGCGAAACCTGCTGCCAGCCTTGATGCGCTTTCTGCTCGCTTTCTTTGTATTGTTCTAAATCTAACTGGCTTGCTCGCAGTTGCTTTTGCAGATTCACAATCTCTTGCTGACGCGCCAAAATCCCGGCTTGCGCATCGTCTGGTGCATAAAAACGCACAGAGTATTGATCTAGCAAATGCCCTTCTGGGCATACCAATACCTGACCTTGCGCGATATTCGCAACCTTATCCCACGCTTGCTCTAAGCTATCGCACACCACTATATGGCCCAGCCATGCCTGCAATAACTGCTGCAATGCGGGGTTAGGCAAACGTAGTTTCGCCAATAGACTGTTGGCGGGTGCTGCTCCTGTTGGTGCTAGGGCTGGCAAGCTGTAAAACTCTACTCTGGCAGGTGGTTCTGAGCTCAGTACCGATTTCAGTGCTTTCAGATCAGCCACTGAAACAGCACCTACGCGATCGCGCAGCACAGCCTCTACTGCCGTTTCCCAACCTGGCTCTATACCTAGTTGCTGCCATAGGCGACTGCCACTAGCCAAACCATGCTTTTCTAACCACGGCTCTAATTTATCTTGGCGTTGCACATCTTCTTGCAGTTGTACCAAAGCATTTAGTCTCGCCTCTAGGCGTGCATGTTCTGCTTGATGTTGCTGCAGTGTTTGCTGTGCCTGAGTACGTGCGGCTTCATGGCGAGGCAATACACTTTCTTGCTCTTGCAACGCTTGCTGCGCACTGGCCAACTGCTGGGATTGCAACTGCTTTTCACCGTCCAAGCGCTGCAATGCATGATCGTCAGGCCCTTGATGGTCTGAACGTTCTTTTTCCAAACGTTCTTTGCGCAGCAAGATCTGTTGGCGTTGACGTTGCATATCCTGCACAGCTTGCGCTCGCACCGCCTGACTTTGCTCTATACGCGCTAGCTGCTGGCGCAAACCATCACGCTTTGCCGATAACTCTTGTAGTTGCGCTTCGCGTTCAGGCAATAACCCCTGTGCATGCTCAGTAGCGGCCTCGGCTTCTGCCACACGTATAGCGGCCTCTTCCTGCTGGGCAGCAAGCTCTTCCAACTCAGCAGCGCAGTATTCTTGCTGTTCTTGCCACTCTTGTTGTTGCGCCCCCAACTGCGAGCGTCGGCTTTGCATACGGTTACGCGTGTCTTGCACGTGACGTATTTCGGCCTCTAGACTGCTAACCCGTGTGCCTGCTTCATACACAGCCGCTTGCGCTTTGTGTACCGCGTCGCCCTCATCAAAATGCGACTGACGCAAAGTCTCCAGTTGCGCCTCTAAAGAGCGCAATCCACCTATGGCTGCCTCTACTTCGGTTTGGGCTTGCTCTATCGCTACGCTTTTCTTTTGCTGATCGTCTTTGGCACTGCTTTCACGCTGCAACCACAATAAGTGCTGCTTAAGCTCACCTTCCTCTTGTAGCGACTTATAGTGCATCGCCACTTCAGCCTGTTTGTGTAAGCGCTCTAGCTGATCCTCTAACTCGCCCATGATGTCATCAAGACGAGTCAAGTTCTCACGCGTGTCAGACAAGCGGCTTTCGGTTTCTTTGCGTCGCTCTTTATAGCGTGACACACCGGCCGCTTCTTCTAGATACACCCGTAGCTCTTCCGGTTTGGCCTCAATCAGCCTATTGATCATGCCCTGACCAATAATGGCGTAGCCTCTGGCGCCCAGACCTGTGCCCAGAAAAATATCGTGAATATCCCGGCGGCGTACTTGCTGGTTATTGATGAAATAACTACTAGTACCATCACGTGTTAGCACACGACCTACCGAAATTTCGGTGTAGGTATTCCATTGCCCACCAACGCGGCCTTCACTGTTATCGAAGACCAGCTCTACTGAGGCTCGTGCAGACGGCTTTCTATTGCCACTACCGTTAAAAATAACGTCTTGCATAGACTCGCCCCTCAATTCTGAGGCTCGAGTTTCACCCAACACCCAACGTACGGCGTCGATAATATTGGATTTCCCACAGCCATTTGGCCCTACCACCCCTACTAACTGGCTAGGAGTAGGAATAACGGTAGGGTCAACAAACGACTTGAATCCGGCAAGTTTTATTTGAGTTAAACGCACAAGTTCAGCAAACAAGCGTTAGCGAAAAGCTACTAACACCACCGAATTGACACAAATTCACCAATTATCGCGTGATGCTAAAAGCCAAAAACGTAATGATACCGCACACAGCGCCCACGCCAAATTCTACTCATCAAAATATTGATACTGATATATGATTTGGCTCTTTGGCTTCAATTTTGCATCATACCGCGCCTAGTATGACCTACAGGGCTAAGCGCATGCCTTACAATGCAAGTAAGGCTACCAATAAGGAAAAATTTTGAAACGAGGTTTTTATCTAGTCATGGGCGCACAAGCCTTGTCGTCCATTGCCGACAACGCCTTGCTGATTGCAGCATTTGCCCTGATTGCTGACTTGCAAGGTCCGAGTTGGATGCTTCCTATGATGAAGTGGTGGTTTGCGCTTGCCTACGTAGTGCTAGCAGCTTTTGTGGGAGCATTTGCGGACGCCTACCCCAAAGGTCGCGTCATGTTCATCACTAACTCGGTAAAAATCTTAGGCTGTGCCCTGATGTTCGCCTATCAGTTCATCTCTAACGATACGGCCACACAGCTTTTCACCATTTTCTTTGCCTACACCTTAGTGGGTATTGGCGCTGCCGCTTACTCCCCTGCCAAGTACGGCATTGTGACTGAAATGCTGCCACCACACGATCTAGTTAAGGGTAATAGCTGGATTGAAGGGCTCACCGTCTTGTCTATTATTGTGGGTACGGTGTTAGGCGGTGTGCTGATCACGCCTGAGGTATATCACTACCTTCAGAAACTACCAGGCATCACTGCAATTGCCCAGAACCGTGCTGAAATTGCGATCCTTGTTATTGGCTGTATTTATATTGCCGCAGCACTGTGCAATTTACTGATCCCTAATACCAACATTCAATACCCCAAACAAAAAACCAATCCTATCGCTTTGCTGCGTGATTTCCGTTTTTATGTATTAGTGTTGTGGCGTGATAAATTGGGTCAGATATCTCTTGCCGTCACCACCTTGTTCTGGGGGGCAGGTGCAACGCTGCAATTAATCGTTATTGAATGGGGTGCGCAGCATTTGGGCTACACCCTTGACGAAGCCACTATCTTGATGGGTGTTGCGGCACTAGGCACCGTCATTGGTGCGGTCTGTGCAGGTCAAATCCCACTACGTCACTCGTTAAAAGTGCTGCCTATGGGTGTGGTCATGGGCTTGGTAGTATTGTTAATGCCTGTGGTCTATTCACCGTGGGCTGTTTATACATTGCTACTAATGATTGGTGCCCTGTCTGGCTTCTTTGTGGTGCCAATGAACGCCTTGCTACAGCATCGCGGCCACGTCTTGCTATCAGCAGGTCACTCCATTGCTGTACAAAACTTCAATGAGCAATTAAACATCTTGTTGATGCTGGCTATCTACAGCTTGATGCTGTGGCTGAACCTGCCTATCAACGTGATTATTGTAATCTTTGGTTTGCTAGTGGCCACTCTGATGCTGCTGTTCATTCGCTGGAGCCGTTATAACCATAACAAGTTCCCGCAACTACGCCGACAAATTGGCCAGAAAGGCCACGGTCGCGCACTCAGTCGCCACCGTTGCCAATAAGAATAGCGTTAGGTTTTAGCCCTGTTGATTCAGGGCTTTAACTAGCGCTAGGTCGCGCCACGCATTCGCTTTATGCTGTGGACGCAGCAATAACGCAGCAGGGTGATACGTCACAATCAGCGGAATGGCCTTGCCCTGCGGCGATTGCCAGTGATGCACCTTCTCGCGCAGCTCTTCTATATCGCTGTTGTTGTTTAACAGCTGATTCGCTGCCATTTGCCCTAGCACCAACATAAACGCTGGCTGCACTAACTCTATTTGTTTCAACGTATAGGGGCTACACGCAGTAATCTCGTCAGCCTCGGGCATACGGTTATTTAAGGGCCGGCATTTCACCAAATGGGTGATGAAACTGTGTTCTGCCTCACCTAGACCCACGCTAGCTAGCATGGCTTGCAACAACTCGCCAGCCTGACCATCAAAGGCAACACCGTGCCTATCGTCTACATCGCCTGGAGCATCAGCAATCACCAACCACCGAGCCTGAGGATCCCCTTTGCCAAATACAGCTTGTGAGCGCATTTGGTGAAGGCCACACGCCTGACACTGCTGCACAGCTTCTTGCAAAGCAGAAAAAGTATTAGGAATTTCAGCAGGCGCACTCGTCACAGCGGCTGCGGAATCATCCTCAGCACGTGTATTTTGACGTATGCCTGCTGCTTGGCGCAAAGCCTGTATAGCGGCTTTCAAACCACTTTCAGTTTGAGGTGTTGGTGCTAGCGCAGGGGCCGAAGGAGTACTTGTTTCTGACCGAACCGCTGCTTGCTCTGCAGCAGGTGTAGCTATCGTAGATGCAGATGCAACTACCGCAGTTGTCGCTGTCGCGGGTGCCGCTTGGGTGGTCTCCATACTCGCGCCTAAACGGTGCAAGTGGGTACGTTCCATCCCTAGCTCTTGTAGCCAAGCAAGTTGCACTGAGTTCAATACCACACGCGGTGAAACCGAAACGTCCATAACTACTCTACGCCCAAATCTTTTTGCAGCAACAATGCATCTTCGCGCTGCTGCTCATCTAATGGATAGTAATTCTTACGCATACCTATCTGACAATAACCTCGGGCTGCATAAAATACTTGTGCTTGTTGGTTAGAACGCCTGACTTCCAACAATAGCGCCTCACGACCTTTGTGACGCACCAACTGTTCTCCAGCCTCAAGCAAGGCAGAGCCTACTCCTTGGGACTGCCATGCTGGATCTACACCTATTAGCAGTAGCTCACCCACATCAGGCCCCATCATAATGACCATGAAACCCACAACGGTAGTATCCACCTCAGCCACGAACATGACATGACAGGCTAGATAACTATCGCGGAAATTTGCTTCACTCCAAGGGAACTGTTGCACCTGCGCTTCAATGCCTGCTACCGCCGCCACATCTGCCAGTTTCATTTCTCGAATGGTTACTGCATGGGTCATGTTCAGCATCCTTGTCATGATCACGCTGGGCGCCATACTGCGGCTGGGTTACCACCCAAACCCTGCTCTCGTTCAGCGGTAGTAAAAGCAACCTTATCGCGCACATAACTCGGCGCCGCTAATTCGGCGGCAATACCTTCGCCAGCCAGAAATGCTCGTAGCCCTAAATGCGCTACCGCTTCAACATCCGGTTTAGCAGTGTCTCCTAGCTGTATACTAGGCATGTCTTTCAGATTGGCAGCGAGTTCAGGAAATGCCACTAATGCATCTCCGCTCACTCGAATGGTACCGATTTCATTTTCTTGGGTACGTATGTGCATCAACCAATCTGGTAAAACCTGAGCGTCAATTAGTAACGAATTGTAACAGCACAGCCAGGTTTTAGTATTTCCTTCATACCTATACGCTGCCACATAGAGCTCTTGCATTCGTGCATCTAAGGCAACTACCTCTAGTTGGCCAGGTACTTTTTCTAGTGCTTCTGCCACAGCCAAGAGCGATGGAACGGGTACCACAGGGCAACCCAAAGCAAAGGCCAGCCCTTGCGTCACACCACAGGCAACGCGCAATCCGGTAAAGCCCCCAGGCCCTTGTCCAAAGGCGATTGCTGAGATTTCATGCCGTTTTACGCCTGCTTCGGCCAGCACTTCCTCTACCATGGGCAGCAGAAATTCTGCGTGCTCACTGCTACCTTCGTGACGACGTACGTAGAGCTGCGTTGTTTCACCTTGCTGGCTTAACAAAGCGACGCCACAGACTGATGTTGATGTTTCTAAAGCCAAAATATGTACTTGCATAGCGTTATTTTACGTCTTTTCTGTCATTAACAAAGAACTACAAAACAATTACGAGAGGGGCTTTACAAGCACTGTTACATCTATAAAATTGCACTCTAGCGGCCTTAGAAAACACGGCGTTTCGCGATGGTCTTCCCCTAACATTTCGTACCCACCAGTCTGAGTCGGTTAACTCCCTGAAACAGT
>SRSN01000185.1 GCA_004791645.1 Alcaligenaceae bacterium 429 | reverse complement strand
GTTTATAGGTAAATAAATTCAAGTGAATAGGAAATAACCCTAAATGGTCAGCGTACCGATACTCGCGCCACCGCAAACATACAGGGTTTGGCCGGTCACAAAGCTGTTCTCAGGATCAGAGAAAAACTGCACAGCACGGGTAATGTCGTCCACTCTGCCTAAGCGTTTGACGGGGATGCCGGCGGCAATGTTCTGTTCGCGTTCGCTGCCAGAAGGCACCACGTCATAGAACATCGGGGTTTGAATGGGGCCGGGGGCGACTACGTTGACGGTGATTCCTTGGTCTGCAAATTCCAGCGCCCAGGTTCTGGCCATGCCCATCATGCCGGCTTTGGTGGCGGCGTAAGCAGTACGGGTTTGCAAGCCCAAGGCACCACGTGATGACATCAGCACCACGCGACCAAATCGCTTAGCACGCATGGACGGCAAAATGGCCTGCATGATTTGTATGGCTGAGCCTAGGTGAATTTGTGTGAGCCCTTGCAGCTCTTCTAGGCTGACGTTTTCCAGCAGGTTAGGCCAGATGACGCCCGCATTATGTATGAAGTGGCTGATCTCATACTGGGCTGTGATCTGTTCAATGGCTTGCTGGGTGGCTTGGCTATCTAACAAATCCACTTGCACTGATACCAGTCTTTCATGGCTCCAGTCTGGTGCTTTACGTGCCATAGAGATAACGGTGTAGCCTAGGGCTAAGTAGTGCTTACACAGATCTGCACCAATACCAGCGCTGCCGCCGGTAACGATAACGGTATGGGGTGTGGTCATAAGAGTTCCGCGACGAAATAGGGGCTATCAAATAGGGGTGGCGTTGAGTACAGCACTTTGTGAGGCGTCTAATTCCAGCGCTAAGCGCAGGCGTTGGCCTAGAGGCAGCGACGCCGGCAAGTTCACGATGGCCACCGGGCCGCAATCTAATTTGGCCGTGCCGATGTACCATGGCAGCTTGGCTTGGAAGTAGGGCTCATTGCTGTGATGCAGCGTGCTGCAGGCTACCAAAGTGGCCGTGGCGTCTACGGTTTGCCACAACAAACCAGCGCCTAAGCAATGGCTACATACATCGCGAGGGGGGTATTGAACGGTGTGGCACTCTTGGCAAACCTGCAGGCTAAAACTGCCGGATTTAGCAATCTCGTTTAGGTGCAGAGCTGTTGTGCTGCGTGCATGGGGAGGAAGTGACTGTGTCATGGTTATCCTCGCTGCAAAATGGTCGCGGCCGTACAAATGCCACGGTCGTAATTAATCATGCCAAAGCCAGAGACCATGCCGATGCGGGCATTTTCTACTTGCGTGTTACCGGCAGTGTTCGTCAATTGACGTATGGCTTGTACCAAACCTAAGTAACCGCCTGCGGCACCCGCTTGGCCTACGGATAACTGGCCACCCGATGTATTAAAGGGGAAGCTGCCATCTATGGTGAAGCTGTGATCGCGAATGAACTGTGGGCCTTCGCCTTTGGCGCAGAAGCCTAAGTCCTCGAATTGCAGTACGTTAATGACGGGGTAATCGTCATAGGTTTCTAAGAAATCTATGTCGCTGGGCGCGACACTCGCCATGTTGTAGAGCTCGTCTACATCCATTGCCCAACCTCCACGGTATTGCACGGGGTCTTGGTGAAAGGCGTTGTGTCGTTCAATGCTGCCCAAAATACGTACATAAGGCAGACCTAGTTTTTCGGCTTGTTCGCGGCGCATCACTAAGTAGCCTTCTGCTCCCGCGCAAGGCATCACGCAGTCAAACAGATGTATGGGGTCGGCAATCACTCTGGCATTGAGGTAGTCGTCTAGGGTCAACGGTTTTTTCATCAACGCATCTGGGTTACGTAATGCGTTGTCGCGTTGGGCGACGCACAATTTGCCAAAGTCGGCGCGGGTCGCGCCATAGTGGTGCATGTAATAGTTGGTCAGCAAGGCGAAGCTGCCATTGGGGCCTGCGGCACCATAGGGGTAGACGGCGTCTTGAGAAAAACGAGAGAACGCACTCACCGTGTGTTTGAAGGATTCACGGTGGTTAGTGTCGCCAGCGATGCAAGCCACAATACTGGCATCACCACATTGCACAGCACGTGCGGCACGGCGTAGGGCGACCACGCCGCTGGCTCCACCCATAGGGATATGATCCAGCCAGCGTGGGCTCATTTGAAAGTGCTGCATCACCCCCACGGCAGAGTCGTTACCTAGCGTAAAGCTGGATACACACACGCCATCAACTTGAGTTTTTTGCAGCCCACTATCATCCAGTAAACGTCGTAAGGCAGTGCCTAACCAGTAGTGTGCGCTTTGTTCAGAAAAGCGCTCATACGCAATGGTGACAGGGCAAGCCAGTACGACATCATCGTAGGGCAGGCGGGTAGTGCTCATCATCGCTCCTGACGTTTTTTCAGGTGGTTGGTGTCAATGCACTCGGGGCTTTGTAGCAGGGCTAAAGCTTTAGCTTTAAGCTCGCCACGTTGGATTTTGTTGGTAGAGGTCAGCGGTACGGCATCTACAAATACTACATAGCCAGGCACTTTGAAGTAGGCCAATTGGGTCAGTGCCCACTTCACGATTTCTTCGGCTAAGGCTGTAGGATTGGCGGGGGCTTCGTGGGTGATGATAAGCGCCATCACTTCGTCACCCCGTATAGAATCCGGTACCGCTGATACAGCAATAGAACGAATAGCAGGGTGTTGCTGCAAAGCGTTTTCTACTTCTACCGCGGCAATGTTTTCACCACTGCGACGAATCACGTTACGTTTGCGGTCAATGAAGTGTAGGTAGCCGTGTTCATCACGCATGACGATATCGCCAGTGTGAAACCAGCCATCGGCCCATGCCGCTTCGGTGGCAGCAGGGTCTTTCCAGTATTCAGAGAAAAAACCAAAACGTGGGTTGGGGCCTGCACGACGCACCAGTAGTTCACCGTTCACGCCGTTAGGCACGGGTTGGCCGTTGTCATCCACCAAAAGAATGTCTACGTTGTCGCTTTCTTTACCAAAGCAACTAGTGCCAATGAAACGAGGCTCTTCGTTGGCGATAACGCAGGCGGCAGCGCCAGTTTCCGTCATGGCCCAGGCTTCTAATAAGGGGAAGCCAAAGCGGGTTTCAAAAGGATGGTGCAAGGTTTTTTCTACCCCGGCACCAAAGCCAAAGCGTACGCAATGGTTTGTGTCTTCGCTGCTTGCGGGCAGCTTCATTAGAATCGCAGGCATCACACCCAAGTAATGCACGATGGTGGCTTTAGAAAGTCTGACGGAATCCCACCAGCTACGTGGGTGGAATCGATCTAAAACGATGATACAACCGCCGGTTTTGATGATGGCCATGGTGGAGGTTGCCAAGGCGTTCATGTGGAACAGTGGCAGAGGCGTCAACATACGCTCTTTGCCGGGCTCCAAATGGGCCAAACCACCTACCGTGGCGTACCAGTCACCAGCGTAGTCAAAGTACTCGTTCGTCAGCACACAGCCTTTAGGTAAGCCGGTAGTGCCTGATGTGTAGAGCAAGGCACATTCAGTGTGTAAACCCAATGGGCCGTCTGCACGAGCAGGCGTGTTCGCGGCAGGGAAAGGTTGCTCTGGCGTGATCACTGGCAGAGCAATGCTGTTTTGTGCAGCCGCTTCGTTCAGATCATTCACGCGAGAGGCCAAGCTAATGGCCAACACCATATCCGAGTGTTGAATTAAGTAGCTGAGTTCGGCAATGCGCAGATCTGGGTTGATGGGCACAATGGATGCGCCCAATTTGTTCAACGCTAACCAGTGCAGCAGAAACACAGGGCGGTTTTCCAGCAGTAACCCAATGCGGTGGCCTTGGCCGTAACCGGCTTGCTGGTATTGTTCTGCCAACTGGTCTATGCGGTGTAAGGCCTCGGTATAGCTAAGACTGCCAGCATCAATGCCATAGATTTCTGCTGTTTCAGGTAAAACAGTGATGAAATCGTTGTTTGGCCATTGTTTGGCGGTGCTTTGAAAAACAGAATAAATCGTGTGCGACATGAGTAATTAGGCTCCGAGGGGGCTTACATGAATAGCTGTATATTGCCGAAGGGGGCGTCACAGTTCAGCAAATCAACGCGTTTTAGGCGTATGCGTAACTGACCGTCTTGATCTACAACCACGTGGTGGGTGGCCCAGCCTACGTAAATTTGCAGATCGTCACCGCGTGTTTCGGTGTAGTGGAAGGCGGTGCGTACGCAGTGCTCGGAAGCCTGTGCATCGAAGTTCACGACTTGGGGGCGTTGCAATAGATGGTGGCAACGGCTTTTAGGCTGTTGAGAAAACGTACGTTGTCCGGCTAGGCGCTCAATACGTATGCGCAGCAACAGCGTGTCTTCATACATCAGCGACGCATGCAAGACAGGGTCTGTTTGGCCGTGCGCCAGTGGCATCCAGTAGTAGCCATCTTCAGTAAACAACTTGAGCCAATCGTCGTAGTGTTGCTGATCCAGCAGGTCGGCTTCTTGGTAAACAAAATCAATGAGGTCTTGGGGAGTAATGTGGGACATGTCGTATTCCTTGAATGAAGAACCAGGAAATTCAGGGGTTAAAGACCCATGTATTTCAGCCAAGCGCGAAACTGTGCGCGCATTTGCAGCTCACTGGTGCCATTAATCACCACATTGGTGCGCGTCTCTTCACCGTCTTCATACAAACGTCCTACGTTCATCCAGTCGCGACCACGGCTTTGCAGCGCGGTTTGAGCGCGTTCGTACATTTCCAGATCGTCGTGACCCACTACAGAAGTAGGTGCATTGATCAGGCGGTTGTACATGAGCGTGCGTTCCAGCAGCTTGTCGGGTGCGCCTACTAAGCGGAAGGTCCACGATTCCACCAAGGTTTTGTCGGCGGCAATGGGTTTGAACACGCGTAGTGTTTGGATGGGGCCTTTGACCATGATATTGGGGAAGTAAATGGTGTTATGGCGCACATCACCCAAAATGGCTTTGGCTTTTTCTTCACCGTAGGCTGCTACCATTTGATCCCAGTAACCGCCAATATCGGAGTATTCGGCGTGTATGGAATCACTAACACCGGTGTGACCATGGCCGTTTTTCCATACCCGTATGCCCATGTTCTCAAAGAACTCATACGGCGACATAAAGGGCGCAAAGAGTTCTACCGCCATAGGTTTGGGTGTGCCTTCAGGAGCTTCTTGCCACACTTTGACAGCGGTACCGGCTGACGACTCGTGTGCCACCATGGGGTGACAGGTGTCAGTCTGGTTATCTACCAGCATTTTCCAGTTGCAGTTGTGCATGTAGCGCATCACGCCACCAGCCACTTCCAACTTGCCTTCGGGGGATCTGTCCACCATGTTGTCGATGGTGCTTAAGGACTCGCCAAAGAAGTCCGCAAAGCTTTCGCCTTCAGGGCTTAATCTACAGAACACAAAATCGCGGTACACCTCTACGTTTTCAACCGGAGCCATGCCTTGGCTGGCTTCGCTGCATTCAAAGCCCGTATTCTCGTAGCCTTTTTTCAGTGGAATAGCTAAAAGCTTGCCATCTGTGCGGAAAGTCCACGCGTGGTAGGGGCAGCGGAAAAACTTACCGGTGTTGCCACAGCTTTCGCCAGCCACTTTGACGCCTTTATGCGGGCAGCGGTTGTACAGCACTTTGATGCTGTCATCGTTATGGCGCACCATCACCACTTCTTCATTGCCTACAGTCGTAGTGATGTAATCGCCCTTGTTAGGCACTTGGCTAGCATGGCCAACGTAAACCCACGTGTTGGCAAATAACTGTTCCATTTCCAGTTGGAACACTTCCGGGCTGATATACAGGTCTTTGTGTACCTCAGTATCACGCACCAGTTGGCGAATGGCGTCGGGGTTGTTGCGGTAGGTAGTCATGATGGCACCTGCTAATTACAGATCAAGAACAAGTTTGGGTGTTTTGCAGCGGGAAATGCAGGTCTGTATGACCTTATTGCTGGCTTTCTCGTTATCACTCAGGAAGTAGTCGCGGTGGTCGGGAATGCCTTCCAATACATCGGCAGTACAGACGCCACACTCGCCGCGTTTGCAGTCGAACATAGGGTCTAGACCAGCTTCTTCCAGCACGTCTACGATGGTTTTATCGGCAGGCACCGTCAGTGTCATACCAGACTGACGTAGCTCTAGTTCAAAGGGCTGGTCGCCAGCTTGAGCCGTAGCGGTCGTAAACAGCTCAAAGTGCACATGGCTACGTGGCCAATTACGCGCTTTGGAAATCTCAATAACCGCATCAATCATGGATTGTGGGCCGCAGACATAAATATGCTGCTCAGGATTCAGCGTGTCGAAGAGTGCATTCAGATCTAAGGGTTGACCGTCATTCACATAGCAGAGCAACTTGTCGCCTAATGCATGTTGCAAGCTGTCGGCAAAGGCCAGCTGAGCTTGGCTGCGCGCGCTGTAGTGCAGACGGAAAGGGCGGTTTTGCTGTTGTAGGGTGCAGGCCATACTGGCAATAGGGGTGATGCCAATACCGCCAGCGATCAGTACATATTCGGGCTCAACTTGCGCAGCAGTGTGCACCGGGAAATCATTGACGGGGCCCTTAACCTGAATCACATCACCTACTTGCAACTGGTGCATAAAAGCCGAACCTCCACGGCTTTCTGCTTCTAGGCGTACACCTAAGCGATAACAGGAGGGGGCACTTTGCCAGTTGTAGTCAGGGGCAGTGACGATCAACGAATAACAGCGGTGATCATTAAGGCCAGGGATGTGTACTTGTAAGTGCGCACCAGCATCAAAACTGGGCAGAGGTGAGTTGGTTGCGGATTCCAACAAGATTTCTCGTATCAGCTCGGAAGCTGGACGTACGTCGCGGACCACAAGATCGAATGTAGGCATCGTTTATCTCTTCCAGTATGGCCTGAAGTCAGGTCAATTATTTTCTTATTGCTTAATAGTTTAGTAGTAAACATATTCCAAAGA
>SRSN01000184.1 GCA_004791645.1 Alcaligenaceae bacterium 429 | reverse complement strand
GTCAGCAATGGCCTCTTTCTGTATCCCCTGCCGGTTTCTGTTTTCAATCATCTTTATGAGAGGGTAACCATGAGCTCTGCGACACAAAATCAGCCTACAGCGAAGATGTCGATTGCTACCATTGCCATCATGAACATCACGGCGGTGGTTAGCCTGCGCTTTCTGCCATCCGAAGCAGAATATGGGCTAGGTTCCATATTCTTCTTTGCCTTTGCTGCACTCGTTTTTCTGATTCCTATGGCACTGGTAGCAGCTGAACTCGCTACCACTTACCCCGAAAAAGGCGGTGTATTCCGTTGGGTTAGTGAAGCTTTCGGCCCTAGACTGGGCTTTTTGGCCATGGCGATGGTGTGGATTGAAGTGATCCCCTACTTCCCCACCGTACTAACCTTTGGTGCAGTATCCATTGCCTTTATTGATCCCACCGTCAGCGTGGCGGAAAGCATCTCAGCCAACAAATGGTATATCACTAGCTTTGTGCTGATTGTGTACTGGATATCTGTGGCCATCGCACTGCGCGGCGTGGGTATTTTTGCTAGCGTATCTAAATGGTGCGGTATCGTAGGCACCATTATTCCAGCCGGTATTGTGACCCTGCTAGGCTTTGCCTATTTGATGTTCAGTGGCAATAAACCGTTGATTGAATTGTCGTGGGGTGCGCTGATGCCCGACTTCAGTAATTTCAGCACCGTAGTACTAGCTGCTAGTATTTTCTTGGCTTACGCCGGTATGGAAATGAACGCAGTACACGTAAAGGACATGGACAACCCCACCAAGAAATACCCTATCGCCATCACTATTGCGTCATTAGGTACGGTAGCTATTTTCTTGCTGAGCACCTTGGGTATCGCCTTTATTGTTCCTGCACAAGACATCAACCTAACCCAAAGCTTGCTGTTAGCCTATGACCTGCTGTTCAAATGGCTGGGCGCTCCATGGCTAGGTTCTATTGTGGCGGTAATGCTGGCATTTGGTGTGCTGGGTGGTGTGGTGACATGGATTGCTGGCCCTAACACTGGGGTACTGGCCGTTGCCAAAGCAGGCTATCTGCCGCGTTGGTTTCAAAAAACCAATAAGCACGGCATGGGTGTGAACCTGATGTTGGTGCAGGCGGTAATCGTATCCATTCTTTCCATCACCTTCGTAGTCATGCCTTCGGTGCAAGCCGCGTTCCAAATCTTGTCTCAATTGACGGTGATTCTGTACTTGGTCATGTACTTGCTGATGTTTGCGGCAGGTATTCGTCTACGTCGCACCCAACCGGATCGTCCTCGTCCTTATCGCGCCCCTGCCATGTACTTGTGGGCATCGCTGGGCTTTGTAGGCTCCCTGCTTGCTTTCGCTCTAAGCTTCGTACCACCTAGCCAAATTGCTGTTGGTAGCCCAACCTCTTACTTCATGTACTTGGTTGTGCTGGTCGTGATCTTTGTGGCTATCCCACTGATTATTTACGCACAGCGTAAACCCAGCTGGCGTGATCCCAACTCCGATTTCGAGCCCTTCACATGGGAAGTCAAAGCAGCAGCAAACACTGCCGCTACAGCACCTAGTGCAACCACTGCATCTAGCAACTCCTAAGAGACGATAGTTCCCAGCACCATCGAGAGGAAAACCTGTTCGCACCATAACAGCTTTTCCTCTTTTACTTCCATGATCCACTTTCAGGAGTAGGCTCGTGCTAGACCTCAACACCATACAATCAGCCGTTGACACCGCCCATCGCGACTTTGGCCAAGCGCCAGGTGGAGCCAATGCTGATTACATTCCTTTCCTCGCCAATATTCCCAGCGACCTTTCTGCTGTCGCTGTGGTGACGGCACAAGGTGACATTCTTTCTGCTGGCGATATTCACTATAGATTCGCCATAGAGTCCATTTCCAAAGTGTGTACCTTAGCCTTAGCATTGGAAGACTGGGGTGCTGAAGCAGTGCAGCAGAAAATTGGGGCTGATGCCACAGGCATGCCTTTTAACTCAGTCATGGCCTTAGAGCTACACGGTGGTAAACCGTTATCTCCGCTGGTGAATGCCGGTGCCATTGCCAGTGCCAGCTTAATCAAAGCTAAGAACACGGAAGACCGCTGGAGTCGCATTCTAACCATGCAGCGCAAGCTGGGGTCGGCGCACATTAAGCTGTCAGCCCAACTGAACGAATCCGAGCAAACCACCAACTTCCATAATCGCGCTATCGCCTGGTTACTGTATTCCGCTGGCTATTTGTACTGCGACCCCATGGAAGCCTGCGACGTTTACACCCGTCAGTGCTCAACCCTGCTTACCACCGTAGAGTTAGCCACCATGGGCGCTACACTCGCAACGGGCGGCCTCAACCCGGTTAGCAAAGAGCAAGTATTAAGCGCCAACAATACACCCCGTATCTTGGCGGACATGACCATGGAAGGGCTATACGATACCTCTGGCGACTGGGCCTACACAGTTGGTTTGCCCGGTAAAAGCGGCGTGGGTGGCGGAATTCTGGCGGTAGTGCCCGGAGTAATGGGTATTGCCGCGTTCTCACCGCCATTAGACGAAGTAGGCAATAGTGTGCGTGGCCAAAAAATGGTCGCGTCTATTGCTAATACGTTAGGCTACAACCTGTATAAAAGTTAGCCTACTCACTCTCCTCACAATGAAAAAGGCCCTGTATTCACACAGGGCCTTTTCGTTACACGCGTGTTTACTCTACGGTGCCATCCAATGGCGGGGTAGACATACCTTTGCCCAATACACCAGCCACTGAGAATAAAAACGCCAAGCCACGGCGTACTTCTGGCTCACGAGCTAAGCGCCACAAGCCCATAATAGAAGGAGGATCTTTCATGTCCGCCACTTGTGCTTGTGCCATACGTGCCGCATTGCCGGCCGTCCATACCGCCCCCGTCACATCATCAAACGCCTTTGCCATTTTCTCTATCATGTAGGCATCGGTCATATCCACCGCATCGGCGGTCACGGAAGCCAAATCCACCAAACGATTGAACCGCCCACCGGCCAGCAAAGGCCCTACTTTTTCCAACAGCTCTTCCAACCCTTTCATGGCTGCTTCATTTTGCATCAGCGCATCAAAGGGTTTAGCCGTGGTTTGTTCATCAGTGATATTCAGCATGTTGTGCCCTGTGTTTTCACTATTCGTCATGTTGTTATCTCCTTGTCTGTATAGATGGCTTACACCAACCCACGAGCCACTGCCCAATACACACCTCGGTTAAAGCCCTTACGCATTAACCCACCCAATTTATTCGGTGGCGTAGGCTTCACATCCACTTTGTAGTCGTACCAAAGCGGCATGCCGTCTTCCAAGCCCATTTGTGCAATCGCCACGACTTTCCCGTCGTAGGCATCACAAATACGACCATGACGAATTTCAGACGCCACGTTATTCACCACAACAGGCGATTGGCTATGGCATGAACCACCCGCCTTACTCACTGGCAGATCTACCGTATCCCCCAACACATACACGTTTTCCAAGCCCAGCACTTTCATGCTTTCGTGATCGGTAGGCAGCCAACCTTCGTTATCAGCAGCTTGAGATATACCCGCATTCCGCACCGCTTCTACCGCGTGAATTGGTGGGGTAGCCATCAAGATATCGAAGTTTTCCTCTTGGCCCTCTACCGAATAAGCAATGTTTCTAGAGGGGTCTACCCTATCCAAGGTAAAGCCACGCTGGTGCTTAATGCCACGCTGTTCAAAAATCGTAGGCAATACTTCGCACGTGTCTTTTTGCAAGAACAAACAATTGCGCAATAGCTGCGCCACCGTTGGGTAGGTATACACAATCTCGATCTGATCACGCACACCACGCTTACGCAGCAAGTCGTCCAGCATGAGTGTGGTTTCAATAGGCGCAATCCCACACTGGTGCGGCACGTTATGCGTTTTGGGAAATGTCACCGTAATAAAGATACGGCCTTTCTCAATAGAGGCCAGCTTATCGGCCAACTGTCGGGCTGGAGCATGCTGATAAAAGTGATCACCCGCCTCTTTCAACCCTTCAATTTTCTCTGGAGCCGGCAAACAACCCGTAGAAACAATCAGGTGGTCGTAGCCAATTTTCTTACCGCTACGACAAAGCACATGATTAGCAGCGAAATCAAACTGCGTCACTTCTTCTACGTGGAAATCAATTTCAGGACGCAGCAAGCTACGTTGCGGCTTACGCAGCTCATCACGGAAAAAGCTATTGAAGGCCACATACATGAACGCCGGCTTGTAATAATGCCAAGGCGAATTAGAGATCATAGTGATCTTGACCTTTTTGGCGCGTATTTCAGGATACAGCTTATTCACCAAGTGATTCGCTGTCATGGTGCCGCCAATCCCGCCGCCCACAATCAAAATATGATGCGTCATTGATGTCTCCTTTTGTCGTTAAAATTTAGAACGAACATTCGTTCTTATTGCTGCGGTAAAAAAACGGGACCTAACCTCACCCCGTTTTTAGCGCGTACTACTTAGTGTGCGCTTTGCACTGCGGCCCACGTACGCGGCCACAATTCATCAAAATAATTCTCTAGTGGTAGCTCTACCAAGCCATCCAGACGTAAACACACTAACCGTATCGCAGCGCCATAGACCAGTGCCCCCGCAACGGAAGCGTCCATAGTAGGGATCTCGCCCTCTTCTATACCCTTCAGCACAAAGCGACGCATACGCACAAACGCTGAGGCAGAACAGATGGATTTCTCGGTAGGTAAGAATTCTTTATGCCGTGCATGGATGATAAAACCCATCGCATCGGGCTCTGTATCCGTTAGCTCAAACAACATTTGCACTACGGCTTTGCAACGCTCTTGTGCACGATCATGACTGGCTTCAATATCGTCCAGCAATGCATTCATGCCCGACAACAAGTGGTCAAACAAGGCACGTGCTATGCCAGCCTTATCGGTGAAGTGGTGGTACACAAAGCCCACCGACACATCTGCCGCTGCGACGATTTCATGAACCGAAGTACTGAAATAGCCTTTCTCATTAAACAAGCGTAGGGCTGCCCTAAGGATAGCCTCGTGACGAGGTCCCATTTCAGGAAATAGGCTACAGGATTTTTCAGATAGTTCAATCATGAAGCAATTATAGAATGAATATTCGTTTTATAAAATTTAGCATCACAAGATGCAACCACATCTCAATTTTACTGCCCACTTGCTAAGGCAGTGAGGTTACATACGCACCCCCACTGCCCTCCCCTTATTTATTAGGCAACAGTGATAGCTCTTCGGCTATAGCCTGACCTATAGAGGCAATCGCTGCATTGCGAGCTTCAATGGGCGCATCCGTTTCAGTGATATACACTGCCGCCACTATAGGTGCATGCTGCGTAGGCCACATCACAGCTGCCACGCCACGCGTTCCGTACTCAGCACTACCACTTCTGTCTGCCACCACCCAATCACTAGGCACACCTGCACGTAATAAGGGCCCCGCCACGTCATTCGCCTTCAACCACTCTACTAACTGTGCACGCATCGTTGGGTTTAATGCGGAATCTAACAGCAGGGCACGCATGGTGGCAGCCATAGCAGCAGGTGTGGTGGTATCGCGCTCGTCGCCCGGCTTAGCCTCATTCACCTCTGGTTCTAGCCTATCTAGTCTTGTGACCTGATCACCAATACGACGTAGAAAGGACGTTACTGCACTAGGGCCGCCCACCACATTCAACACCAGATTAACCGCCGTATTATCACTGCTACGTAACGTAATCTCGCACAATTGAAAGGCAGACATTGTCTGCCCTACCAACTCTTTAGTCACTGGCGCATACGTTTGTATGTCGTCAGGCTGTAGCAAAACGGGACTGTGCAGCAGCGGCTCACCTTGTTGTAGCAGTGCTGCGCACACTAGTGTTTTAGCTGTACTCGCCATTGGGAAACGCTCGTCAGCTTTATAGAGCCACGACTGCCCGCTCGCAGTATCAATAACAGCCACGCCCACGCGAGCCTGCAATTGCTCTTCTATGGCTGCCGCTTTCTGCACAATAGGCCCCTTACTGCTGGCTTGCGCTTGCCCCACTGTGACAAGGCTTGCAACAGCCAACACCAAAGAGGCCAGAGAAGCGTAAAAGGTAGTGCCGTAAGTGCGGGTCAATGTACGTGTAGAAAACCTGTGCTGCATAAGAACATGCTCCTGATGAGGGACTCCTCAGCACTGCTCTACTGCTATCACTCGGCTGGTGCTTGAGGTACCTGATGAGGCAGTACAAAAATCTTGTCAAAGCCTAAGGTAAAGAAAAATGTATAGACTAAGAAAAAGACTAACAAAGTCACTTCCATCATGAAAGCCGTCCACACATCCACGCCGTACCAAAGCATATAAATAGGCAAGCAGATCAAAATCAATCCGCCCTCAAAGCCTATGGCATGTGCACATCGCAAGCGCAACGTGCGGTCCATCACCTGATTGCGGCGCTCCCACGCTTCGAAAACACTGTTATAGGTGTAATTCCAAGCGACCGCTGCTGCCGACACCATTACCGCTACGGGCAATGAATCATCGGCACCACTTTCACTGAGCACCATCAAAATCAAGGTAGAAAACAGAATCGCAAAAACTTCAAAAACGCCTACGTAAACAAGACGACGTTTAAAAGGACTAAGGGTTATCAACGTAAACTCCAGCGTGCCTTGGCATCATGCCAAGGCTAAACACCGGCCCGCCCCGGGTGATAAATAAACAAGCAACAGTGCCACACAGCAGAACGAGCCACGGTTTCCGCTCGCGTAGGTTTTTTACCTTATAGAAGAAAGCTTGTCAAAATCGTCATGCTTACCACCACATCTTTTCTGATCTGCCAGCCAGTCGGCCTCTGGTATGGCCTACTAAGGTGAGAATATCCCTCGCCTATCTTTACATTTATTGCCACAGAAAAATTAGTATCCAAGCATTCTGAATCTGGTTCTTATATAAGAAACC
>SRSN01000183.1 GCA_004791645.1 Alcaligenaceae bacterium 429 | reverse complement strand
GGCGCAATACCTTCTTCAGGCAGGCCTGCTTCTTCATCATAGATCCAGCCACAAATCAAACACATCCAGGTACGCATAACTCAAATTCTCTCTTCAAAAAACTCTGGACCCCCCGCATGCAGGCAATCCATTAAAATGGGCTTCATAATACTAAACCCTGCGCCAATCTGGCGTACTTTGCTCAAGTTTCATTGATTTTTCACATCATGGCTACTGATTTACCGCCTTCCTCACCGCCTTTGGTGTTGTTGTTTGGCCCTCTGGATCCTACTGGCGCAGCCCACCTTATGGCGGACAGCATCAGCTGTGCCCGCTTGGGTTGCCATGCGCTGAGTGTAGTCACCAGTTTGCACGTACAAGACACCATTTCCTGCGAGCAATTGCAACTTGTGCCGCCCGAGCACCTGTATGACCAGATGCGCTGTTTGCTGGAAGATATGCCCATCAGCGCCATCAAGGCTGGCCCACTATACAGCGCAGAGGCCGCTAGTGTACTGGCTCAGGTCGCTGCAGACTACACAGCGATTCCATTAGTGCTGCAGTTGCAGTCATTGCAAGATCACATGCTGGCCGACCATGACATAGATACAGATGATGTCATGGACGCGATTTTTCAACTTGTACTGCCACAAACCGACCTAGTCGTAGCTGACAGCACACTGTTGGAACAACTGCAAAACTCAGGTCATCTACCTGAGCAAGACGATGTATTCCAAGCCGTGCTGGATTTAGGTGCTAACCAATTACTCAGCGCCACCACGGCCAACGGTACAGAACCAGCTCGCTACCAGTTGCTAGGCCAAGACGGCACACGCCAGCACTGGCCACTGCAAGCCATCCCACATCGTCTGCATGACACCGATTCCACGCTTAGCGTTGCAATTGCCGCAGGGCTAGCACAAGCCAAACCCATGAATCGCGCCATCACTGATGCCATAGGTTTTACCGAAAGCAGCGCAGAACGGCATTTTCAAGCAGGCATGGGCAAACTCATATTGAATCAAACACTATGACCCAGACATTACGTTTTCCTCGTGGCTTGTATGGTGTCACCCCTGAATGGGATGACACGGCCAAATTACTGGATGCAGTATCTGATGCGCACCGCGGTGGCATGACTGTGCTGCAATGGCGCCGCAAACTGGCTACCCCTGAACTGGCCACCACGCAGTTAAACGCATTGCTAAAACGCTGCCGCGAGCTGCACCTCCCCTTGCTGATCAATGATGATTGGGAATTGGCGCTGCAATGTCAGGCTGACGGCGCTCATTTGGGTAAAGATGACGGCTCACTCAGCATGGCCAGAACCGCTCTGCCTAGCCCGAAATTCGTGGGAGCCTCTTGCTACAATCAACCAGAGCTTGCGTTGCAGGCCATACAAGCTGGTGTGGATTACGTGGCCTTTGGTGCCATGTTTCCCTCTAGCATCAAACCTAACGCCCCTCGTGCGTTAGCCGAACACATACAACAAGGTTTGGCCCACTGCCGTGCACATGCAAGTGCATCAGGCCGGCCCGCCGTGGTCGCCATTGGCGGGATCACACTGGACAATGCTGCCAGCGTAATTCAAGCCGGAGCCGATACAATAGCCGTTATTAGTAGCCTGTTTGAGGCTCCAAACGTTTACCAGCGAGCACAAGCTTTTACGGATCTTTTTGCCAAATTCGCTTAACACGCTCACCTTTACCGGATACTTCACATGACTAGCAATGCAGATTTGTTCGAACGTGCCTGCCACCATATTCCTGGTGGTGTTAACTCCCCCGTGCGAGCCTTTGGTTCAGTAGGTGGTACGCCACGCTTTATCCAACGTGCACAAGGCCCGTGGGTATGGGATGCAGAAGGCACCCAGTACATTGATTACGTAGGCTCGTGGGGCCCGGCCATTCTGGGTCACGCACACCCTGAAGTGATTAAAGCCGTGCAAGAAAGCGCTGCACACGGCTTGTCCTTTGGTGCGCCTACAGCAGGTGAAGTAGAGCTGGCTGATCTGATTTGCCAATTGCTGCCATCCATTGAAAAAGTACGTTTGGTAAGCTCCGGCACCGAAGCCACCATGAGCGCCATTCGTTTGGCTCGTGGCTACACCGGTCGCAATAAAATCATCAAATTTGAAGGCTGCTACCACGGCCACGCTGACAGCTTGCTAGTGAAAGCGGGTTCTGGCTTGCTGACATTCGGTAACCCCACCTCCGCTGGTGTGCCTGCAGAATTCATCCAGCACACACTGGTACTGAACTTCAACGACATCGAAGGCGTTAAAGCTGCCTTTGCTCAGCACGCTGACGATATCGCTTGCATTATCGTTGAGCCTGTTGCGGGCAACATGAACCTGATCAAGCCTATTCCTGGCTTCTTGGAAACTTTGCGCGAGCAATGTACCGAACATGGTGCTGTGCTGATTTTTGATGAAGTGATGACTGGCTTCCGTGCAGGCGCTAAAGGCGTGCAAGGCATTAGCGGCATTCGCCCTGACATGACCACATTGGCTAAAGTGATTGGTGGCGGTATGCCGGTAGGCGCTTTTGGTGGTAAAGCCGAAATCATGGATTGCATTGCTCCGCTGGGTTCGGTGTACCAAGCCGGTACGCTGTCTGGTAACCCTGTTGCGGTAGCGGCTGGTTTGGCCACACTGAAACTGCTACAAGCTCCTGGCGTTTACGATCAACTAGAAAAACAAACCCGCGTGCTGGCCGAAGGTTTGGCTGAGCGCGCTCGTGCTGCTGGCCATGCGTTTTCTAGCGATTACGTGGGCGGTATGCTGGGTCTGTACTTCACTGATACTGTGCCTACATCGTTTGCCGAAGTGTCAAAAAGCGATACTCAAAAATTCAATCGTTTCTTCCATGGCATGTTGGATGCCGGTGTTTACTTGGCCCCATCCGCATACGAGGCAAGCTTTGTATCTTTGACTCACGATGACGCCATCGTTGCACAAACTCTGAACGCCGCAGAGCAAGTATTTAAACAGCTTTAATTCTTAAGTTGTTTCGCTGTAAAAGGCGTGTTTAGCGGGCTTCAAGCCACTGCCGTGTCATGCGGCAGTGGCTTTTTTGTAAGCAGACGAATGTTAAAAGCTTGATTATTCGCAAGGCAAAGATACCCCTCACTAATAGAATTGAATGCATTATCTGAGCCCTTAACTGGGTTTAAATTCATATAGCGCTTCTTTATGGAATACCGCCATGAATATGCATGATGTCCCTTTTACTGCGACCTTAGCTGATGCTCCTGACCTAGAAAGCCGTGTGGTTTCTAGCGACCATCAGGACATACGCCTATGGCTACGACTGCTCAGCTGCACCACTTTTATAGAAAATGAAATCCGTAGCCGTCTGCGTAGCGAGTTTCAAACTACATTGCCGCGCTTTGACCTCATGGCTCAACTGCAGCATGAATCAGGCGGGATGAAAATGAGCGATCTCTCTAGACGCATGATGGTCACGAACGGCAACATTACCGGTATTGCTGACCAACTTGAGAAAGATGGTCTGGTAGAGCGTACCAAGCTGGATACTGATCGCCGTAGCTCGTTGATTCGCTTAACGCCTAAAGGCCGCAAGCTGTATCAGAAAATCTCCCAAGCACATGAGTCATGGATTCGTACACTGTTCGCTTCGTTGTCCAAGAACAGTCACCAGAAACTCTATGAACAGTTGGGCGAACTGAAAACAATGGCACGTCTGTTCAGCCACATTCCTGAGATGACAAATTAACCCTAACGGTTTACGCCGATATACCTTTCGTCATACCGACGAAGCCCCATCAGTAGCTGCACTGCGCTCAGCAAAACGGGTATGATTAAAGCCTATTTTTGATCTCTCTCACCTACAGGTGTGTTATGGCTGTCAATCTGCAAATTCCCGCTGAATCCGAGATTCACGCTGTTGCTGGCGTTGAAATCGGTATTACTGCTGCTGGTATTCATAAATCAGGTCGCCCAGACCTGACCGTATTTAAGTTAGCTCCCAACAGTACAGTTGCTGGCGTCTTTACCACCAACCGTTTTCGCGCGGCACCAGTGCAGGTTAGTGAAGCACACCTGCACTCCGATGCCGACACACGAGCATTGGTCATCAACACCGGTAACGCCAATGCGGCGACTGGCGAAAGCGGTTTGCAGAATGCTCGCCGTACATGTACTGAGCTGGCTGAACTGCTGGATCTGCGCCCATCGCAGGTACTGCCTTTCTCTACTGGCGTGATTCTAGAGCCGCTGCCTGTGGACAAACTGGTTGCCGCCTTGCCTGCCGCTGTAGGTAGCTTTGGTGCTAACCGCTGGTTTGATGCTGCACACAGCATCATGACTACCGACACACAGCCTAAAATTCATTCCAGCCAGATCAAACTGGGCGACACACTGACTACCATCACCGGTATCAGCAAAGGCGCTGGCATGATCAAACCCAACATGGCAACCATGCTGGGCTTCTTGGCTACCGATGCCGGTATTGCCCCTGAATTGCTGAAAGAGATGACACGCTCTATTGCGAACCGCTCTTTCAACCGTATTACCATTGATGGCGACACCTCTACCAACGACTCTTTCATCATCATGGCTACTGGCCAAAATGGTGTAATGGTGGACTCCGTTGCTAGTCCACACTACGCTGGCCTGTACCAAGCATTGACTGCCGCCGCAGCCGAGTTGGCTCAAAAAATCGTGCGTGATGCCGAAGGTGCCACGAAGTTCATGACCATTCAGGTTGAAAACGCTGCCAACGAAGCTGAAGCCCTGAAAGTGGCTTACGCTGTTGCACAGTCACCACTGGTTAAAACCGCTTTCTACGCCTCCGACCCAAACTTGGGCCGTATTCTGTGCGCCATTGGTTATGCCGGCATTAAAGACCTAGACGTCAGCAAACTACGCCTGTGGTTGGGCGATGTCTTGGTAGCGGAAGAAGGTGGTCGCGCCGCCAGCTACCTAGAGGAAGATGGTCAACGTGTGATGCAAGAAGCTGAAATCGTGATGCGCATCGATTTAAATCGTGGCACGCACAACGAAACGGTTTACACCTGCGACTTCTCTCACGATTACGTAACGATCAACGCAGACTACCGCTCTTGATCCACCTAGGGCAGCCCTCAAGGTTGCCCTACAGGTGCTTGTTTTATTGCAGATTTTAAGTTTTTCCCCTACAATAAAAGGCTTAGCTTAAAAGGCTAATAATTTTATTTTTATGATTTTGGCGATTTTCGCCAGATTTTTAGGATTTTCCCTATGTACGCGGTTATAAAAACCGGTGGTAAACAGTATCGTGTTACTACTGGCCAAAAATTGAAAATAGAACAGATACCGGCAGACATTGGGCAAGAAATCTCGCTAGACCAGGTTTTGTCCGTTGGTGAAGGTGAGTCCCTGCAAGTGGGTACTCCTTTTGTTAATGGTGCCGTGGTTAAAGCTACTGTTCTTGCACAAGGCCGTCACCCAAAAATCAAGATCTTCAAAATGCGCCGTCGCAAGGGCTATCGCAAAACACAAGGTCACCGTCAAAATTACACCGAAGTTCGTATCGAAGCTGTTAACGCTTAATTAGCGTACAGTTTTGGAACTTCCGGCATAACTGGAGTTTAAAAAATGGCACAGAAGAAAGGCGGCGGCTCTACGCGGAACGGACGCGACTCACAATCGAAACGACTGGGCGTCAAAATCTACGGTGGCCAAGCCATCAATGCTGGTTCTATCATCGTTCGCCAGCGCGGTACTGAATTCCACCCCGGCGTGAACGTGGGCATGGGCAAAGACCACACCCTGTACTCCTTGGTGAATGGTCATGTTAAGTTCAGCATCTCTGGTGCTCTGAACAAACGTACTGTTTCTGTAATCGCTGCTGAATAAGCATCATTACTGACGGTATCAAAGCCCTGCCCCAAACCGGCAGGGCTTTTTGCTTTACACTATCTATCTTTACATTAGTACATTACACATCAGGTCAAATCACTTTATGAAATTCGTAGACGAAGCAACCATTGAGGTTATAGGCGGTCGCGGCGGCAATGGCGCTGCAAGCTTTCGCCGCGAAAAGTTCATCCCTAAAGGTGGACCTGATGGCGGCGATGGCGGTAGAGGCGGCAACGTGTACGCTATCGCCGACCGTAACGTCAACACCCTAATTGATTACCGTTTTTCTCGACTGCACCGCGCACGTAACGGTGAAAACGGTAGAGGCTCAGATCAATACGGCGCAGCAGGTACTGATATTGTCTTGCGTATGCCAGTAGGCACCACGATTATGGATGCCGAAACAGGCGAGCTGCTATTCGATCTGGATCACCATGATCAAGAGGTTATTTTGGCCGCTGGCGGTCAAGGTGGTCTGGGTAACTTGCACTTTAAAAGCAGTATCAACCGTGCTCCCCGTCAATGCACACCAGGCGAGATGGGTCATCAGCGCAAACTGCGTTTAGAACTGAAAGTGTTGGCTGACGTAGGCCTGTTAGGGTTGCCTAATGCAGGTAAATCCACCTTTATCAGTAAAGTGTCGAATGCTCGCCCACGTATTGCTGATTACCCCTTCACTACACTGCACCCTAACTTAGGTGTGGTGCGTACCTCGGCTTCGCACAGCTTTGTGATTGCCGACCTTCCTGGTCTGATTGAAGGTGCATCTGAAGGCGCAGGTTTAGGCCACTTGTTCTTGCGCCACCTGTCGCGCACACGCTTGTTGCTGCATATTGTGGACGTGAGCACCCTAGATCAAGATGTAGACCCAGTAGAAGCTGCGTTAGAGCAAATCAACGTGATTACTGCTGAGCTGAGCTTGTACAGTGAAGAGCTAGGCGACAAACCTCGCTGGTTAGCACTAAACAAACTCGACATGGTGGATGATCCTGAAGCCCTGCGTGCAGAGTTGGTGAAACGCTTAGATTGGAAAGCACCTATCTATGGTATTTCTGCGCTAACAGGCCAAGGCACAGAAGAT
>SRSN01000182.1 GCA_004791645.1 Alcaligenaceae bacterium 429 | reverse complement strand
AAAGACATCACACTAGACTTGCGACTTACTGTGTCACTTGACCCAGAGCACGATCAAACACCTCAGCACCAATGCTGTCACGGTATTCGTCGTACACAGGCTTCACGGCTTCGCGGAAAGCAGCAGCATCAGTCACTTCGTTTACTTGCATACCTTCAGCGGCGATACGCTCCAACAGGTCCAGCTCGTTCTGCGCTACGGCAGCACGCTGACGCTCAATCGCTTTGCGAGCAGCTGCTTGCACAATGGCTTGCTCTTCTTCGCTCATGCGGTTGAATGCACGTTTGGACATCAACAATGGCAACGCGTTGTAGGTGTGGTTAGTCAAGGACAGGTATTTCACTTCACCTGCGTATTTGTTGGCGTAAATCACAGCCAATGGGATTTCCAAGCCGTCTACAGTGCCTTGTTGCACAGCCGTAAACGCATCGCTCCATGGCAGCGCTACAGGGTTAGCACCCAATGCTTTGAAGCTGGTCAAGAACAAGCTGCTAGGCTGAACGCGCAGTTTCAAACCTTTGAACTCGGCAGGCACAGTGATAGGACGCTGGTTGTTGATCGCGTGGCGGAAACCGGCTTCAGCAAAGCCCAAACCTACAATACCTTTGGCATCCAGACGTTGCAGTAGATCTTGACCTACTTCGCCATCCAACACCTCGTGCGCTTGCTGCTTGCTAGCGAACAAGAAAGGCAAGTCAGTCAATTGGAAAGCTGGTTCAATCGTGCCTACCTGTGTACCGGTAATCACACCCGCATCCAAGGTACCCATCTGCATGCCTTGCAGCATTTCAGTGTCGTTACCCAACTGGTTGCTAGGGAAGAACTTCACGTTGAACTGGCCCGGTGCTGCGGCTTCCAGCTCTTCTTGAAAGTAATGTGCAGTAATCGCATAGGGATCAACTGCGCTATCCGATGTAGTCCACCCTAAACGGATGTTAGTCACAGCCTGTGCCGTTCCAACCACACCCAGTGTTAAAGCACACGCCAGCGCTACGCGCCATTTACCTTGTTTGCTTCCAATCATTGCATCGCTCCTAAATGTTCATGTCGTGTGCTGGTTTTATTCCTCTTTGCACACCCTACTTGTACTACAAGTTTTTTTATCATAACATTTAAAACATAGAGCTTTGCAACCAAAAGCCTTGCCACAAAACAAAATAAAGTAATAAACCCCTGTAAAAAACCTGTTTACCAAGTAGTAAAAACAAGGGAAAAACAAACAAAAAACAGACAACTTGACCAACAAGAAGCACAAAATCTTCTGAAAAATAGACCTGAATCCGGTACTTTTCAGGGCCAAATAAACAAGTAACGGCAACTTGTTATCAAGTAACAAGCTCCGATGTTATGATAGCCACATGAAAAAAAGCCCCGCTACCTCTAGACGTCAGCTATCGGAAGACATCTCGCGTTATTTAGAAACCGAGATTGCGCAAGGCCGCCTAAAACCCGGCGATCGCATCCCAACAGAATCACAGCTGACTGCTATGTTTGAAGTCAGCCGTAACGTGGTACGCGAAGCCGTGGCACGCCTGAAGTCAGACGGCTTAGTAGAGAGCCATCAAGGGCTAGGCGCATTTGTGTCTGAACGCGGGCTACACAATAGTTTCAAGATTGATCACGAAGAGCTCAAAACGCTCTCAAAGCTGCGCCAGCTCTACGAGATGCGTTTAGATCTAGAGGTTTCCGCTGCTGGCATGGCTGCCAGAAGGCGTACTCGTAGCCAGTTAGAAGCCATTCAAAATGCCTTCTTAGAACTGCGCGAAGCCCTGCACCTCAATCAAGAGCTGATTGAAAAAAGCTTGGCCTTTAAGCGTGCCATTGCTGAAGCCACGGCTAACGAATACTTTAAGAATTTCATTCTGTTCCTGACAG
This sequence comes from Alcaligenaceae bacterium 429, assembly GCA_004791645.1. Classification (GTDB taxonomy): domain Bacteria; phylum Pseudomonadota; class Gammaproteobacteria; order Burkholderiales; family Burkholderiaceae_B; genus Paenalcaligenes. The sequence continues at coordinate 5,070 of SRSN01000182.1, read as the reverse complement.
CCCACATCTTTGAAGTGGCCGCACTGGAACGACGTGTTGAGCACTCCAGCACACTGAAACGAACACTGCTACAAGAATACCAAGCCATCTTTGACGCCATCTTATTAGGCGACCCTGACTTGGCACGACGAGCAACTTGGCAACAAGTGATCAACTCGGCTGAGCGCAATGGTTTACAAGGCTTACAAGGCTGGGAAATCACTAGAATGACCTCCCTGGGTGAGACCTATGCGCCACCCTGCCCTGCACCGTTACCCGTTTCTACACCACCATCCATTACCCTGCCTGAAGGCGCGTGCGACTGCCACTTCCACATTATTGGCGACTCGTCTGTACACCCTTTCACGGCACACCGTTCCTACACACCACCACAGGCCACACTGGAAAGCTATAAAGCTTTACAACAAACATTGGGCCTTAGCCGTGGGGTGATTGTGCAACCTAGCGTGTACGGCTACGACAACAGCGTGCTGCTAGAGGCCTTAAAAGAAGGCGGTGATAACTATCGTGGCGTTGTAGTGATTAGTCAGCAAACCAGCGACGAAGAACTCTGGCGCATGCATGCGTTAGGGGTACGTGGTGTGCGTATTAACTTGTTGTACAAGAGTGGCGTAGAGGTATCTGACGTCACTAGCTTGGCGTACCGCATTGCACCACTAGGTTGGCACCTGCAATTGCTGGTGGATATCTCGGAATTTGCCGACCTGTACGACACCCTAGCCTACCTGCCCGTAGAGGTGGTGATTGACCACATGGGTCATATGCCTGCCAGCATAGGCACTGCCCACCATGGTTTCCAAGCGCTGCTGCGCCTACTGCAAGAAAACAAAGTGTGGGTGAAGCTCTCTGGCCCTTACCGCTTCACCAATCAAGACGCCACGCCTTATCAAGACGTAGCGCCTTATGCCACCGCATTGATTGAGGCCAACGCCTCACGCATGTTGTGGGCCACCGACTGGCCACACGTGTGCATACGCGTACCTATGCCTAACGACACCACGCTATTGGAAGATTTCTTTAGCTGGGCAAACCACGACGAAAAAATCATCCATCAAATCTTGGTGGATAACCCTGCTCGTCTGTACGGTTTCTAAAGTCTACTTATAAAAAAAGCCCTGCTTGTTGCCACAACGGACATACAAGCAGGGCTTTTTTGCGATGGTAGATTAACGGCGTTTGGAGCCGCCTTTCTTGCCACCGCCGCCGCCACCAAAGCCGCCCATCATATTGCGCATGCCGTTGGCCATGCCGCCCATACCACTCATGGCGCGCATCATTTTGGCCATACCGCCGCCTTTCATTTTCTTCATCATGCCGCTCATCTGATCGTACTGATTCAGCAAACGGTTTACCTCTTGCACAGGCACACCAGAACCCGCTGCAATACGGCGCTTGCGAGAGGCTTTTAACAGCTCGGGCTTAGCGCGCTCTTGCGGTGTCATGGAGTTCAAAATACCTTCGGTACGACGCAATTGCTTTTCAGCTTCACCACCCTGCAACTGCTCAGCCGCTTGCGCAAATTGCGCAGGCAGTTTTTTCAGCAATGAGCCCATGTCGCCCATTTTTTTCACTTGTTGCAGTTGGTCGCGGAAATCGTTCAGATCAAAGCGGTCGCCCGATTTGATCTTCTGCGCCATTTTCTCGGCTTCAGCGATGTCGATGTTGCGCTGAGCTTGCTCAACCAACGAAACGATATCGCCCATCCCCAAAATACGTTGCGCCATGCGCTCGGGATGGAAAGGCTCCAGACCATCAACTTTTTCGGACACCCCAACAAATTTCAGGGGCTTGCCTGTGATGTGGCGCACGGACAATGCCGCACCGCCTCGGGAGTCACCGTCCAGCTTGGTCAAGACCACACCGGTCAGTGGCAACGCCTCACCAAAGGCCTTGGCGACGTTCACCGCATCCTGACCCTGCATGGCATCCACAACGAACAGCGTTTCCACTGGCTTCACTGCTTGGTGCAGTTGCTGAATTTCCAGCATCATGGCTTCGTCTACACCTAGACGACCGGCCGTATCCAGAATCAGCACATCGTAGTGATGACGCTTAGCGTGATCTACCGCACGTAATGCGATATCTACTGGTTTTTCAGAAGTGTCGCTAGGCAGGAAATCGACGCCCACTTGTGCGGCGACTGTTTTCAACTGCTCAATAGCGGCGGGTCGGTACACGTCGGCACTGACCACCAACACTTTTTTCTTGCCGGTTTTACGGCCATGCTGGGTGTGGCCACCCTCGTACAACCACTTCGCCAGTTTGGCTGTGGTGGTGGTTTTACCCGCACCTTGCAAACCAGCCATCAAAATTACGGCAGGAGGCTGAGTAGCCAAAGAGAGCTCGCTGGCTTCTTCGCCCAGATCGGCACCCATCAGCGAGGTCAACTGCTTATGCACCACCCCCACCAATGCCTGACCAGGGTTCAGGGAGTCGGCAACATCACTGCCCAAAGACTCTTCTTTGACCTTTGCAATGAACTCCCGCACCACGGGCAACGCAACGTCAGCCTCAAGCAATGCCATGCGCACTTCGCGCAGCATATCCTGTGTGTTGGCTTCGGTAAGTCGCGCCTGACCTCGCATTGTTTTTACAACACGGGCCATGCGCTGAGTAAGATTTTCGAACATATGGCTGGTTTCGCTTAAACTAGTGATTCGTCGGGGTTACTACCCGGTTCAGGGCCAAGCGCCCTGTAAAGCTTTAATCGTCTGTCGGATATTTATGTCTGCAAGCATTGTATTTCACTTGCTGGCCGCTCTGGCTTATATTGTATTAGCGATTGTCTTATGGCGTCCTATTACTCGAGGCAGCCAGCAACCCGTACTCAGCGGAACATGCCGCATAGCCCTGCTTGCTGCCATCGTACTACATGGTGCCGGGCTATTGCTTACCATTATATTGCCACAAGGTCTGCACTTAGGGTGGGCGCTGGCACTTTCAGCCGCAATCTGGCTGGGTATGGTGGTGTTCTGGTTTGAAAGCCTTTTCCTGCGCTTAGACAGCCTGCTGCTTATTCTGCTACCTGCCGCCACCATCGTGAGCTTACTCGCCGCGTTGGTACCGGGTGGTGCCATCATTTTGCACGGCGATAGCGAATGGCTACGCATACACTTATTGATCGCCATTGCCGCCTATGGGCTGATGACAGTTGCTGCGCTACACGCCATCTTAATGACAGCGCTAGATAGACAACTACACCGCCCTGCCTCGCACCCTGAAATGCCTAGTCTGCTGCATCGCGCACTAGACACTATGCCACCACTACTGGTGCAAGAAGAACTGTTGTTCCGCTTGGTACGCATAGGCTTCGTGATGCTGACGCTTACCATTTTGTCGGGTAGTGCTGTCAATATGCATCTAGTTGGTACGCTGTTACCGATGGATCACAAAACTATCTTCACGCTGCTCTCTTGGTTTACCTTTGGGGGTCTGCTCTTGGGACGCCGTATCTGGGGCTGGCGCGGCCGCACCGCTTTGCGTTGGATGCTGGCAGGCTCAGCCTTTTTGATTTTGGCGTACTCTGGTACCCACTTTGTTTTAGACGTTATTTTGCAGCGAGGCGCTATTGGCTAAGGTTTTACTCTGGGTCATCGTTATTCTGGCCGTTATTCTTGTGATGCGCGTAGTCGCTGCACAAAAAATCAAACAAAACCAGCAGACCCGAAATCCCCAACAAGGCCGCACACAATCCAAACGCGGCAAAGCCGAACCCATGGTGCGCTGCGAACACTGCGGCGTACACCTGCCTCGCTCACAAGCCTTGATGAGCGATGGCCACACATGGTGCAGCCTGGAACACGCCAAACATGGCCCCCGCAAGTAACCCTCTCTTGCATCTACAACCAGACGGCTGGCTTGCCCCCGCCGCTGGTGTCACGCTTGCCCCCTCACCCAATTTCGATACACGCCCCGCCAACGGGCCTATAGATTTATTGGTGATTCACAATATCAGCTTGCCGCCCAATGTCTTTGAGGGCAACGCGATTATTGATTTCTTCCAGAACAAACTGGATATCAGCAGCCACCCGTGGTTTGAGAACATACGGGGCGTTACCGTGTCGGCGCATTTTCTGATTCGCCGTAACGGTGATATTGTGCAGTTTGTGTCTACTTTGGATAGAGCGTGGCACGCTGGCGTTTCTAACCATCATGGCCGCCAAGTGTGTAATGATTTCTCTATTGGCATCGAGATGGAAGGCAGCGACTTCTGCCCTTTTGAAGCCGCGCAATACCAGCGTCTAAACGAGCTTTCACAGGCTTTGGCCGAACGCCACGACCTACATGCTATTCGTGGGCACGAGCACATAGCACCGGGCCGAAAAACCGACCCAGGCCCATTTTTTGATTGGGAAGCCTACGCCAGCAACAGCCCGTGGCCGCGCCCACATTTTCCTGATTTAGCCGATTCTGACTAGCGGTGTTTACACACCAATATTGCTAGGCACGGAGCTGTGGTTATCGCTCACCCACATCACTACAGCATCTTTTTCTGATGTAGAGATCAGTGCGTGGCCCATCTGACCATCGAAGTAAATACAATGCCCTTCGTGCAGCTCTACGGGGCCGTAGAACTCGGACATAAACATCACACTGCCTTCTAATACGGTCAAAAACACTTCGCCCAAGTGACGAATCAGTTTGCCATTGAAGTCGCGTAAGTTACGTGCCCGCACCACCGTACGAAACGGCAGCATTTTCTTATGGGAAAGGTCAGACGCTAACAGTTCGTGTACGTAAGCCTTACCTTCCAACAGCGGGCCTTGTTCGCCCTGCATCAGGCTACGACGCGCTGCCGCACCTTGATTACTGCCACCCGCCCCGACTAGATCAACGAGATCCAATCGCAGACCAGCAGCAATTTTCTGTATGAGATCAAAGGTAGGCGACATGCCGCCGTTTTCAATTTTAGACAGCGTAGACTTGGCTACCCCTGTTTCGGCACTGGCTTGCTCCAGTGTCCAGCCTAATTCGCGACGCAAGTGTCGCAGACGCTCACCAAATGCATTGCGGCTAATAGGTGCTGCTGGCTCAGTTAACAGAGTATGTTTTGACGCCCTAGACAATACG
>SRSN01000181.1 GCA_004791645.1 Alcaligenaceae bacterium 429 | reverse complement strand
GTCTAACACCATTCCTTATGGCAATGAGAAAGGGCAACTGGAAGTAGTGCGTGACATTGACAATGCACTCGCACGTTGTCGTGAGGTCTTATTTACGGTGGAAGGTGCGGAAGAGCAGGTAGTGCCCTACGTCACGTCTATATGCCATTACCAAGGTGAATGGCATTGGGCAGTAGCAGAACCGTCCGTAGAACGTTGGCAGGGCCTGCAGTAATTATTTGTACGATTCCAAAAACAGCGTGCACAGGGCTTGCATGCCCACTTCGTCTTCTGGGTTGAAGCGTGCCAACAAGGGGCTATCTACGTCCCATACACCAACTAACTCGCCATTGCGTACTAAAGGAACCACCAGTTCCGAGTTGGAATCTGCATCGCAGGCAATGTGGCCGTCAAAAGTATGTACATCGTCTACACGCTGGATGCGGCGTGTGGCAGCTGCTGTGCCGCATACTCCTTTGTTGAGCGCAATGCGTATACAGGCAGGTTTACCTTGGAAGGGTCCTAGCACCAACTCTTTACCATCAAAGAAGTAAAAGCCCACCCAGTTCAGGCCAGGAATGGTGTTGTAGACCAGAGCGCTAAGGTTAGCAGCGTTGGCAATCTTGTCGTGCTCTCCATCGAACAAGCCTTTGGCTTGAGCTAGCAACGAGTCGTAATCGGTGTCAGGCATCATGATGGTTTTCCACGCAGAAGTTAGAAAGCTTTATTGTAGCGTGTGAAAAATATAGAACTAGACGTCTGAATGTATCAGCGATGAGTAAGCGTTACAGCACAGCGTGTCATGATGAGATGCTGGCAGGGTGCAACTATAGAAACGCCCTTTCCAGAACAGAAAGGGCGTTGAGGCGCGCGTATTAAACCGCAGCAGAAACGATGATTTCTACCAACAGTTCAGGTGCTGCCAGCTTGGCTTCGCAGGTTGCGCGTGTAGGCATGTTGGCTTTGTCTGCCCATTCGCCCCATACGGCGTTCATGCCTGCGAAATCGCGGTCAATGTCTTTCAACCAGATTTGCACGTTCAGCAGGCGGGATTTATCAGTACCAGCTTGTGCCAGGTAACCGTCAATTTTTTGCAGTACTTCACGTGTTTGTGCACCAATGTCGCCGCTGCGGTCAGAGGCAGTTACACCAGCAACGTGGGCCACACCACCGTGAATCACAATACGGCTCAGACGTTCGTTACTATCAATGCGTTGAATATCACTCATGAGATTTCCTATAAATTAAGAAGGATGATCCCCGCTTTCTTGGAAGCGGGTGATGGAAAATGGATGGAGATCCAGCGAAGCACGGCCATCACAGACCAGTTCTGACACTAGGCGTCCAATCGCCGGGCTTAGTTGGAAGCCGTGAGCAGAAAAACCGAAAGCATGGGTAACGCCCTGCACCGTAGAGCTGGGGCTGATCACAGGAATGCTATCAGGCATAAATGCTTCTACCCCTGCCCAGACACGGTTGATGGCGACATGCTGTAGGTGTGGAAATAAATCAGTGACGGTTTGTGCGCTTTTGTACAGTGCAGCGGCATTGGCATCGGCGCAGCGTGCGACCTCATCGGCGTCACACATTAGGCTGCCGCCAATAACTACCGTGCCGTTATCAAACTGTTTGAACGACAATGGTCTACCCAACGCACCTAAAGTGGGGCGTACGAAGGGGGCCACCCGTTGGGTCACCATCAACATCAAACCGTTAGTTTTAGCGGGTGTTTCTTCGCCTAGTTGGCGGGCAAAACCATTGGCCCAAGCGCCTGCCGTGTTCACAATATGACCACAGCGGAATTCTTGAGTGGCTGTGTGTACTACCCAATCAGCACCATGTGACTCCACCTTTAGCACGGGGGTTTGTTCGTGAATATGGGCGCCTAACTGGCTCGCACTGTGCTTGAAGGCGACTACCGTTTGGAACGGTAGCGCATAGCCGTCACGCTTGGCCCAGATACCACCGTGTACATGGGGGCTGATGCTAGGCACCAACTTGCGTACATAAGCAGCATCAATCACTTCTTCGTGGTGAAAACCTAAGCTGTTGAGTAAGGCGACGCGTTCAGCCGCTACCTGCATTTCTGCTTCGTTCTCAGCCAACTGTAATTGGCCGCTGCCTACAAAACCGCAATCGTGACCTACTACTTCGGGCATACGGTGCCAGTAGTCGTCTAGAGCCATCAGTGAAATGGGAATTTCAGCCACATGTCTGCCTAGGCTACGTACACCACCAGCATTAACCCCCGAGGCGTGGCGGCCACAGTATTCGGCTTCCAGCAGTGTGACGGATAACCCGCGTTTGGCTAAATGATAGGCGGAAGACAAACCTTGCAGGCCGCCACCTATCACCACGACATCGCAGCGCGTGTGGTCAGAGTTACTCATTGCCTGCTAACTCAGCCAGAGTAATGGGTTTAATAGGTGGACGTATGCGGTAATAACCTACGTCGCCGGCTTTGCGCTGCAGTTTGTCGGCAATCAGCTCGGTGACGGTAGTGCCACATTGACGGCCTTGGCAGGGGCCCATACCGCAACGGCCAAAGGCTTTAGCTTGGTTGGGACCCACACAGCCGTGTTCCACATATGAGTTGATGTCGGCGGCACTTACGGCCTCACAGCGGCACACCAGTGTGTCACCTGTAGGGATGCGGTTGGCTTTCTTTGGCTCGTACAGCGCATCAATAAAGGGGCGAATAGCAAGGTTACGGTTGAGGTCGTTGCGTAATGGTGCTGCCAGAGCGTCACGTTTGGCGTTGTCCAGTTTGCCCAGTTGTTGGCAAACTTCTAGAGCAGTGATTTTGCCTTGTAGGGCAGCAACGACTGCACCACCAATGCCTGCACCATCACCAGCGGTATAAATACCGGGAACGTCTAGGGCACCCCAATCAGAGGTAACAGGTACCCAGCACAACTGCTCGCTATTCCACTCGTGTTCGGCACGTAGTGACCAACTGATTTGGGTGTTGGGAATCACGCCTTGGTGCAGCAACACTACATCGGTTTTCAGTGTGTGCGAACGCCCTTGGCTGTTAAAACGAATGCTCTTGACGGTGTCGTCACCTTGGATCGCGATATCAGTACTGCCTTTGTAGACCGGAATGTTGGCCTTTTTAATGGCAGTAATCATGTTCAAGCCTTTGCGCAGGTAATTGAATGCACGCAGGGCAGGGAACAAGTGTGGCAAGGCTGATTTGATGTCAGCGCGACTGCTGGTGTCGACGATGGCGGTAATGGCGACGTTAGCTTGTAAGTACTGGTAGGCCAGTAAGTACAGCAATGGGCCGCAACCCGCCAGTACGACAGCACCGTTAGGCACTACACCGGCGCTTTTTAGTAGGATTTGGGCACCACCACCACTGAGTACGCCGGGTGTAGTCCAGCCGGATACAGGGAAGGGGCGCTCCATAGCACCAGTTGCCAAAATGACGTGGTCAGCTTGTACGGTGATGCTTTTGCCATCTTTTTTATAACTGACTTGGCGGTCACGGTTAACCTGCCAAACCGTGCTGTTGGGCGAATAGTCTATCAGTGAGTTTTTAGCCGCTTCGGCGATTTTCTCGCCAGCAACGTAGTCCGGTCCCAAGATCGCTTTGCGTTCGGCATTGGTACGCGTAATAGAACGGTAAATCTGACCGCCCATGCTGTTTTGCTCATCCAGCAAAAGTGTTTTGATACCGTGTTGTGCGCATTCGCTAGCTGCCGACAAACCAGCAGGGCCAGCTCCAATAATCACCACAGGCACGTGGCGAGAGGGCGCTTTAGCGTGTTGTGGATTAGCGGTCAGTTCAGTCATGACAGGTTTCCGTCGCATTTACAGTGTTGATACGCATTCCTTCAGCCACCTGGACCATACAGGACTGCACATTGGGTACATCATCAATTTCAACCAGACATTCAAAGCAGACGCCCATCATGCAGTAGGGGCCGCGAGCGCTGTTGTCAGCAAGATTGCGTCGAATGGCTGCGGGACCCAGCGTGAGCAGTGCGGCGGCAACCGACAGGTCGTTGGTCACGCTATGCGAGGTGCCATTTACCACAATGGTGACGCAGGGAGCGTTGTGATCTGTGGCAAGAGGTAGTTTTCTAAATAAGGCTTTAGTGAGCATGTTCTTCTCCCAGCGGGCTGGTGCGTGCTGCGTTGAAACGATTGGCCGTGAAGGCTTGAATGGCTTCAGGTTTTTGATCACCCGCGATCCATGGCGCAAGAGTGAGCGCATGATTAGCAGCTAGCGTGACACCGCTGTGGCAGGTGACCAAGAAGGCGCCAGGCATGCTGCTGGATTCTTGATAAATAGGGAAACCGTCGGGGCTCATGATGCGTAAGGCGGCCCACGACCGTACAACACGGGTGTTTGCCAATATGGGGAAGCAACGCACCGCGCGCTGTGCAATGTTTTGCAGCACAGGGGTAGTGGTCCCGTCGTTGTAGCCCACGTCTTCTAGCGAATCGCCCAGCTGTACGGTACCTTCATCGGTTTGGCGCACGTAATTGGTGGGGAAGTTTAAAAATGCAGGCAGACGCTCGGTGATCAACACTTGGCCGCGATTGGGTTCTACTGGCGCATGTATGTCTACGTGCTGTGCTAGTTTTTTATTGGCTAAACCAGCGGCTAACACGACCTTCTTCGCGGCAAATTTGCCCGCAGCGGTATGGCAAATGAATAACCCGTCTTTGCGTTCAATGCGCTCTACGGCTGCATTGCTATGCAGGGACACGCCTTGATGGTGCATGGCACGGTGTAGTGCTAAGAATAGCTTCAAGGGGTTTACATGCCCGTCCATGGGCGAGTAAGTAGCCCCCGGAATGGTGGGGCCAATGCTGGGTACTAACTCTTTAAGGGCTTTGTTATCCAGCACCTCAAAGTCGTAGGGAGCACCCACTTCACCACGTAACCACTCTAGGTTTTTTACTTTGCTTTGTAGGTCGTCTTCGCTAAGGGCAAGGCTTAAGCCGCCTTTTTGCTGCAGGGCGACGTCTACGCCAGTTTGAGCAGTCAATGCACTGGCCAGTTCAGGCCATTGCGTGGCAGAGCGTAGGCTCCAACGCGCATAGTCTGACAAACCAGCGCCTTTACCTTGTACCCATACTAGGCCGAAGTTGCCGCGTGATGCTCTAAGGGTTTGGTCGCCTTCATCCAGAATGGTGACCTTTTGGTCTAGCCGGGATAATCCCCACGCTAGGGCGCTACCTACCAGTCCGGCGCCTACAACTACGATATCGGATGTGTGCACGTTTGCTTACCTGCTAGAGTTTTTACCAATAAGTACTTGGTCCAGACCAACAATCCTATCCAGCAGAACCATCAGAATTAATGTGCCCACAATAAGTACGGTGGATACAGAGGTCACTAGTGGATCGATGGTGTGGGTAATCTGGTTGTACATGGCGACTGGCAAGGTAGTGGTACCCGGTGTGGCCACGAATATAGTCATGGTTAACTCGTCGAAACTTTGTATGAAAGCCAGCATCCAGCCACCCACCACGCCCGGCAGAATCAGGGGGATAGTGATGCGTCGGAATGTGGTCCAGCGGGATGCACCTAATGACATGGCGGCATTTTCAGCATCGTTACCCATGCCCGTAGCGGCAGACAGTACCAAACGCAGGGCGTAAGGCATCACCACAATCACGTGGGTGAAGGCCAGCCAGATGAATGAACCGCTGATGCCCACAACGTTGAAAAAGCGTAGAAAAGCGACCCCCAATACCACTTGGGGAATCATCAACGGTGACATAAAGAAAGCTGTTACAACACCACGGCCGGTAAAGTTGTAGCGCACCAAAGCCAAGGCAGCAGGAATCGCTAACACAATCGCGATGGTGGCTGAAACCAAGCCAATACCCAGCGATAGCCAAAAGGCTGACACAATTTCACGGGCTTCAAAAATGGCGTAGAACCAGCGCAGTGACAAGCCGTCTGTAGGCAGGGAAATATAGCCTTTGTCGGTAAACGAAACGGCGATAACAATCAGTAGAGGGGCCAGGATAAACAGCGTGAACAACGCATGGTAGATCAGGGCAAGCCAAGAGTTTTTTCTCATGATTCTTCCTTAGGAGCTAAAGACTTGTTTGAAGCGGCGTTCAATCAAGCGGTTGGCGCCCAGAATGATGATGATGTTGGCAATCAGCAGAACGATGGCGATGGTAGCGCCCAACGGCCAGTTCAAGGTGCTGAGGAATTCATCGTAAGCAGCGGTAGCAACGACTTTCAGGCGTCGGCCGCCTAACAAAGCAGGGGTCGCAAACGCAGAGGCCGACATGGCAAAGACGATGATGCTGCCCGATAAAATGCCCGGCAAAATTTGCGGCAAGATAATGCGACGGGTCACGGTAGCGTTGGAAGCTCCCAGCGACAAACCGGCGTTTTCCACTTGAGGGTCTAACTTTTGCAGTGATGCCCAAATAGAAATCACCATAAAGGGCACCATTACGTGGGTCATGGCAATAACCACACCGCTCATAGTAAAGACCAAGCGTAGAGGCTCATCCACAATGCCTAAGGCCATTAGGATTTGGTTAATCAGGCCATTGTTGCCCAGCAAAATAGACCAGCCCAAGGTGCGTACCACTACGGAAATCAGTAGTGGAGCCAGAATCAGTACGAGAAACAGCCCGCGCCATGGTCTGCGCATACGCGACAAAATCAGCGTTTCGGGTACCCCAATCAAAATACAGATAAAGGTCACGCCCAAGGACATCAGTCCTGTACGCATGAAAATTTCGTGATAGTAGGGGTCGCCAAATACCTCCAGGTAGTTGGCCAACGTTAGCGTGTCCTGCACCCCAAACATGCCGTCAAACACCCTAAACGACAATACGGCTGTCAGGCCCAGCGGGACCAGCAGCATGGTCAGAAAAACAGCTAGACCCGGAGCAGTTAACAGCCAAGGCGCGCTACGAGATTGCGATGCCGTGGTCATGCCTCGTCTCCTGCTTCTACCAGACGCAGGTCGCTCTCTTCCCACAATA
>SRSN01000180.1 GCA_004791645.1 Alcaligenaceae bacterium 429 | reverse complement strand
CCCTGTCTCGCGAAAAAACAGAATACTTGAATACACGAATTGACCCGGAGTCGCCTCATGAGCAACGCAGATCTGAAAAAACGTAAAGATGCCGCCACCCCACGTGGTGTTGGTGTAATGTGTGATTTCTACGCAGAACGCGCCGAAAACGCTGAACTGTGGGATATCGAAGGCAATCGCTACATTGACTTTGCTAGCGGTATTGCGGTGCTGAACACCGGTCACCGTCACCCACGCCTGATGAAAGCCATTGCTGAGCAAATGGACCGTTTCACACACACTTGCTACCAAGTGGTTCCTTACGAAAGCTACGTAGAACTGGCTGAGAAAGTAAACGAACTGTCCCCAGGCACAGGCCCTAAGAAAACTGCATTCTTCACTACTGGTGCTGAAGCTGTTGAAAACGCCATCAAAGTAGCACGTGCTTTCACAGGCCGTCCTTCCGTGATCGCTTTCAACTCCGCTTTCCACGGCCGTACACTGCTGGGCATGGCTCTGACAGGTAAAGTAAACCCATACAAACTGGGTTTTGGTCCTTTCCCTGGCGACATCTACCACGCTCTGTACCCTAACGCACAAGCTGGCGTGACTATCGAAGACGCTAAAGAAGCGCTGAAACACCTGTTCTTGGCTGATGTAGACCCTAAACGTGTGGCTGCAATCATCCTGGAACCTGTACAAGGCGAAGGCGGTTTCAACGTATGTCCTCCAGAATTCATGCGCTTCCTGCGTGAAACATGTGACGAACACGGCATTCTGTTGGTCGCTGACGAAGTACAAACTGGTTTCGGTCGTACAGGCAAACTGTTCGCAATGGAACACTACGATGTACAACCTGACCTAACCACAATGGCTAAAAGCTTGGCCGGAGGTATGCCTCTGTCCGGCCTGAGCGGTCGTGCAGACGTTATGGACGCAGCTGCTCCTGGCGGTCTGGGTGGTACATACGCTGGTAACCCATTGGCTGTTGCTTCCGCATTGGCCGTGATCGACACAATCAAAGAAGAGAACCTGCTGGCACGTGGTGCTGAGTTGGGTGATCTGTTGCAAGCACGCCTGAACGACATCGCTAAAGACGTTAAAACCATTTGTGAAGTACGTGGTTTGGGCGCGATGGTTGCTGTTGAGTTCCGCGATCCAGAAACTGGCAAAGCTGCAGCACAACTAGTTAAAGACATTCAAAACCGTGCATTGGCCAACAAACTGATTCTGTTGACATGCGGTATTGAAGGTAACGTTATTCGCTTCCTGTTCCCATTGACCATCACCGATGCAGTAATGGCTGAGGCTCTGGATATTCTGGAAGCGGCTATCCGCGGTTAATACAACCGCACGACGCAGTTGCGCCTGCGTCAAACCATGACAACATGGTGCTCTTCACCCCCAGTAACTTTCAAAGTTACTGGGGCTTTTTTTATCTGCGGGCATAAACGCCTTTGTTACACTACGCTTTTTGCTGCACCTGAAAGGCAGCACTCACCATCCACCAAGGAGTGTGCATGAACTACGTACAGATACCTACAGGACAGGGCCGAACCATGAAAGCCCTTTATGTTGCAGCCGCAGATAAAAATGCTCCGGGGCTGGTGCTGATTCAAGAAATCTTTGGCATTAACCAAGCCATGCAAACGCTGGCGCAGTACTGGGCTGCTCAGGGCTTTAATGTGATTTGCCCAGATCTATTCTGGCGCCAAGAGCCTGATCTGGCACTAAACCCCACCAACAAAAGCCAATTTGCATTGGGCGTAGAGCTAATGCAAAACATGAAAGACGACGAGACACTAGCCGATTTGGAAGCCACTCGCAGCTTTTTGGCAAAACAATTGGGACACCAAAACATTGCCGCTCAAGGCTACTGCATGGGCGGTAGATTAGTAGTGTTGATGGCTGCTCATAGCCCTATTCGCTGTGCCGTTAGCTACTACGGCGTAGGCTTGCAAGACTTGCTGCCTACATTGCCTGGCAAAGCGGCTCCTGCATTGCTACACATTGCCGAGCTAGACCACTACGTACCTAGCGATGTACGCAAAGTCATTGAAGACAATGTAGCTGAGCGATCTGAATGGGAAGTGGTACTACATGAAGGTTGTGATCACGCTTTTGCTCGCCCAGGTGGCGTTCACTTTGTAGAAAGCGCCGCACAAAAAGCCAATGCACAATCACTGGCTTTCCTACAGCGTTTTACTGCCTAATACAGTAGCGCACACGCCGCCCTTATTCGGCGGCGATCAATACCTTGAAGGCTTGGGCAGATGCGGTTCCGTGATCTGCCCCCTCTAGCACATTGAACGTCAACTCAAAACATCCTGTGGCATCCAGAGTTTCATAAAACTGCCTAGCGCCATCTACCATGCGTCGCCGTTCACGACGCTGTTGGTTTTCCTGCTGTTTTTCTGCAGGCAAAGCCAAATCAGCCGGTGTGAGCCCTTGCTCTAATCCACCCACACTCACATGCACCGTCGGCCTATGCGTTTCCATACTGCGACAACGCCACTCTACCGCCTGACGTAACAAATAAAAATCGCCCCACCATACCGATGGGCTAGAAATCACATAGCGCTTAAACCGTACTGGCTCTTGCAATAACAATTGTGCAACGAACAACCCGCCCAGTGAATGCCCTACCAAGGTTGCTGCCGAGAGTGGTTTCACCGCCAACCATCGCTCTACCTCAGGCACCACGACATTCACTAAGGTTTGCAACAATACCGCGCTACCACCCGTGCCTGCAGGTTGCTCTAACACGCGCCCTATTTTTGGGGTGTAGAAATAATGGCGACGTTCAGCGCTAGGTATGCCTATGCCCACCAAGACAGCTGGCGTTGCTTGCGCCCCTGCTTCGCGCCGCATTTGCAACAACAGGCGAAACTCTTTTTCATCCAGCACGTAGATCACTGGCCACCCGCCCACAGGGGGAATAGCCTCAGGCCACGCTAGCCAAACAGGTAGTTCATCGCCTTCAGCGGTTTGCACCGTTAATTTTGCATGATTCATAAACGCCTACTATCACGATTCAGTCCAGCAACTCGCGGCTCAATCCACTATACTCATAGTTTCATAAACCATTCTCATTTACACCAGGATGTCCATCGCATCAAACCCTGCGCTTGCAGCCCATACCTACCACCGCCTGCTACGCACGCGCTGGCTACTTATCGCCGCTCTGGTTTTTGTTATTGTACTGTCCACTCTGGCTGATTTTACGCTAGGTCCGTCAGCATTGAGCTGGTCAGAACTCTTTACAACCTTATTGAGTCCTGCCGACGCAGAACCCACTACGCGCGTGATTGTGTGGGAGTTCCGCCTGCCCTACTCCATGATGGCGGTTGCCATTGGTCTGGGTTTGGGCTTAGCCGGTGCAGAGATGCAGACCATCCTGAATAACCCACTGGCCAGCCCTTTTACCTTGGGTATCTCATCAGCGGCGGCTTTTGGTGCCTCATTAGCCATTATTCTGGACTTATCTTTACCTGGCCTGCCCCATGCGTGGATGGTGGCCAGTAACGCCTTTATTTTTGCGCTGCTGTCAGCCTTCTTACTCGATGCCGTCGCCCGCTGGGGCGGCATGAGCAGTTCTGGCTTGGTGTTGTTTGGTATTGCGTTGGTGTTTTCGTTTAACGCGCTAGTGTCCTTGATGCAGTTTGTGGCAAGCGCCGAAGACCTACAAGCATTGGTGTTCTGGACCATGGGCAGTTTGTCGCGTGCCTCATGGCCTAAAGTGGGTGCCATGTTCTTGGCTGTGGCAATCATTCTGCCATTAGCTTTGCGTGATTCATGGAAACTCACTGCTTTACGCTTAGGCGAAGAACGTGCCACCAGCTTTGGTATTAACGTACAACGCTTACGGTTAACCTCGTTATTGCGTATCAGCTTTCTGGCCGCGCTGGCTGTGTCTTTTGTGGGCACCATCAGTTTTATTGGACTGATTGCGCCACACATTTCACGCCGTCTTTTTGGTGAAGATCACCGCTTTTACCTGCCAGGCAGCGCACTGATTGGTGCCATGATTTTGTCCTTGGCGTCTATTGCTTCCAAAAACATCTCTAGCGGCATCATCGTACCGGTAGGTATTGTGACGTCTCTGGTGGGTGTGCCCTTCTTCCTGTCGGTGGTGTTGCGCCGCCAAAGCCGTTAATTGCCCATGCTAGACGTAAGTAACCTGCAACTCTCCTACGGCAAACGTACGATTATTTCTGATCTCAGTTTGGCTCCGATGAAAAGCGGCCAACTAGTGGCCTTGTTAGGGCCTAATGGCAGCGGTAAGTCTACGCTGTTAAAAGCGCTTGCTGGACTACTGAAGCTCAGTAAAGGCGAAGTGGTGCTAGATGGTCAGAACCTCGCACGTAGCAGCTTTGAGCAACGCGCTCAGCACGTGGTGTACCTGCCTCAGTCTTTGCCTGCTTCGGTGCACCTGCGTGTATTTGAATCCGTACTGGTAGCTGCTAAAGCTTCTGCCTTAGCACCTGACAGCACGCAAGTTGATGAAGACCACATTCTGGCTTTGCTGAAACGCTTAGGCATTGAACACTTAGCTTTGCATTATCTGGATCAGTTATCTGGCGGTCAGAAACAATTGGTGGGCTTAGCACAAGCCTTGATTCGTCGCCCCCGTTTACTACTCTTAGATGAGCCGCTCTCTGCGCTGGATTTGAACTATCAATTCCACGTTATGGATCTGTTGCGCCAAGAAACCCACGAGCATCAACTCACCACCCTGATCGTTTTGCATGATCTGAACATCGCTTTGCGCCATTGCGACTACGCCGTCATGATTAGAGGCGGTGGTTTATTGGCTGAAGGCCAGCCCAACGATGTGATCAATAGCCAAACATTGGGCGATGCCTATGGCGTTTCCGCCCGCATAGAAAGCTGCTCAAAAGGCATACATCAAGTGTTGATTGATGGCCTGAGAAAACCCATTTTATAGGTAAGACCACATGTTCCGCTCTTGCGTAAATTTGCTTCGTATCGTGGTAGTAAGCTGCTGCAGCACCATGCTGCTTGCTCCTGCCCAAGCTGCTGAAACAGACGCCACCCCTATTGTGGTGACTGACGCCTTAGGCCGCACCGTTACGCTGCCTGCGCCCGCTAAACGTGTAATTCTGACCCAAGCCCGCCACTTACCTGTGCTGGCTTTAGTGCACCCTGAGCCTGCTAGCATTGTCGCAGGCTGGTCCGATGAGTTTCGTACCTCGTTTTCCAACGAATACGACACCTACAAAGCACGCTTTCCTGAGATTGCAAACATCCCTGTCGTAGGCCGTCATACAGCAGAAAGCTTTTCGGTAGAACAAGCCTTGGCGCAACGCCCAGACTTGGTAGTACTGACGTCAAACTTTGCTGGTATTAAAACAGGGGAAGACCCAGAGAACTCACAACTGATTCAACGTTTCAGTGCTGCCAACGTGCCAGTGATCGTGATTGATTTCTTTGTAGACCCATTGAAAAACACCGTGCCTAGCATTCGTGCTTTAGGTACAGCCGTAGGCCAAGCAGAGCGCACTGAGGAATTTATTACGCTGTACGAGTCCCACATGAAAAACGTGGCTGACCGTTTAGCTGATGTAGATGCCAATGATCGCCCCCCAGTATTTGTACACGCTCACGCAGGCAGCACAGACTGCTGCAACTCTCCCGGAACAGGCACCTTCAACGACATGATCAGCTACGCTGGTGGCCACAACATTGGCAGCGACGTACTGAAAACCGCCACAGGCAAACTGAACTTCGAATACATCAATGCACGCAACCCTAGCGTGTACGTTGCTACCGGCACTGGTGCAGGCAAACGTGCAGACAAAGGCCTAACCATTGGCACAGGGGTTGAAGAAGCCCAAGCTCGTGAAAGCTTGCAGCGCATCATTGACGGCAACCGCCTCCAATCACTACCTGCCATGAAAGATGGCAAAGCCTACGGTATTTGGCACGCGTTTAACGACTCACCTCTGCACGTGGTATTCATTGAAGCACTGGCTGCTTGGATACACCCAGAACGGTTTGAAGGGGTCTCTGCGCTAGATACGCTGAATGAAATCAACGAACGCTTTCTAACGATTCCCATGCAAGGCACCTATATGGTGGAACTGCAACCTAGCACTACACCTGCGCAGCCCTAATGTCTGATGTTTTGTCACCTACACATAGCCTGACGCTGCACAACGAAGCTGGTCAGCCCTACACCCTACAGTTATGGCTGACCAACCCCCAAGCCCCTACCTTGCTACTGCTGGATGGGGATTGGCTATACGACTGTATTCAGCACTTCCGCAAACGCCATGCCAATGCGATTAACATCGCCTGCTTGGGTTATGGCACCACACATGCCAAGACCGTTATACGGCGTGCGTATGACTTTACCCCGCCTCATCCGGACGGTATAGAGATAGACCCCCGCGTTAAGGAGTGGAAAAACGGTGGTGCACCCGCTTTTAGCACCTTCTTAGAGCAAACACTTCTCCCTACGCTTTCCCAGTACGTAGACCTTAGCACCTCAAAACTGGGGTTGTTTGGCCATTCGTATGCCGGTTTATACGCCCTGTATCTATGGCTGCAGCAACGCCCTTTATTTAGCCAATACGTAGTTGCTAGCCCCTCTGTATGGTGGCGATGGCCCTACCTGCATCAGTTAGCAGCAGATGTAAGCCCCGCAACACAACAGGTAGCTCCCTTGCATATCCTGCTGGGCGAGCACGAGCAATGGCATGCCCACCCACAGCAACCGGGCCAAGCCCGCCCACCCGGCGAGCCTACCCTACCCTTGATACAAGCGTGGCTACATGCTCTACCTCCGGCGCTACAACCGCATTGTCAGCTAGAACTGTGCCCACAAATGGCGCACGGCCCTATGTTGGCCCACTCGGCCACAATCGCCCTTGAACTGATGCGGCTATAGCGCGATTTACGAGCTTGGCACTGGCTTTCACCACAAAAGCACTTTAGAATGAGAATGATTATTAAATAGAATGT
>SRSN01000017.1 GCA_004791645.1 Alcaligenaceae bacterium 429 | reverse complement strand
TGATGTCTATACGCATGATGCCAATGGATTACGTTTTTAGCCGCTTCCCACGCGTAGTACGCGAGAACGCTGCTAGGCTGGATAAACAAATACGTTTGGTGACCAAAGGGCAAAGTACAGAGCTAGATAAAAGTTTGATTGAGCGCATCATTGACCCGCTTACTCACTTGGTGCGTAACAGTATTGACCACGGTATAGAAACACCAGAAAAACGTGAAGCAGCAGGCAAGAGCCGTGAAGGTACGCTGACGCTGTCTGCTCAACATCAGGGTGGTCATATCATCATTGAAGTGATTGATGATGGTGGTGGTCTGAACCGCGAAAAAATCCTCAAAAAGGCGATGGCCCAAGGCTTAGTCAGCAATGAAAACATTCCTGATGAAGAGTTGTGGCAGCTGCTGTTTGCGCCCGGTTTTTCTACAGCAGAAAAAGTGACCGACATTTCCGGTCGCGGTGTGGGTATGGACGTGGTGCGTCGAAATATCCAGAGTATGGGCGGGCACGTACAAATGTTCTCGCGTGAAGGCAATGGCACCACAACACGTATCGTGTTGCCACTGACCTTGGCCATTCTGGATGGTATGTCGGTGCAAGTGGGTAATGAGACCTTCATCCTGCCGCTGAGCCATGTGACCGAGTCTATGCAGCCTACCACTGAACAGTTGCGCCAATTGTCCAACGACGACCATGTGATCCATGTTCGTGGGGAGTATCTACCTGTGATTTCTTTGGGGGATATTTTCTCTGTGGAAGGTGCAGAAACCGATATGACCAAAGCTATTGCCGTCATTCTACAAGCTGAAGACATGCGCTTTGCCTTGTTGGTGGATCACCTCATTGGTCAGCACCAAGTGGTGGTGAAAAACCTAGAAGCTAATTACAGAAAAATACCGGGTATTTCTGCGGCCACCATTTTGGGGGATGGCAGTGTTGCCCTGATCGTAGATGTTTTTGCCTTGCACCGACTAACGCGTGACCGTGTTGGTTCGCTGAGCTAAAGAAATTTCAGTACGGAGTACACATGTCGACTATAGAAAGCAAACACGATAATCAGAACGAAGGTGCGGGTAAGGAGTATCTGGTTTTTATCCTTGCACAGCAAGAGTACGGTATTGATATTCTGAAAGTGCAGGAAATCCGCGGGTATGACGCTCAAAGCGTGACACGTATTGCGAACGTGCCTTCCTTTATCAAAGGGGTGACAAATCTACGCGGGGTCATCGTACCTATCGTGGATTTGCGCATCAAATTCAATCTGGATGAAGTGAGTTACGACCACCAGACCGTGGTGGTGATTCTGAACTTGGGCTCCAGAGTTGTAGGCGTGGTGGTAGATGGCGTATCAGACGTATTGGTTTTGCAAAACTCGCAAATCAGTGATGCGCCACAGTTTGGTACGGCTTTTTCTACCGAATACTTGACAGGCATTGGCACGCTGGATGAGCGCATGCTGATTCTGGTGGATATAGAGAAACTGATGACCAGCGATGAAATGGCGCTAATGGATAGCGCATTGGTGTAACGCCCACACGAGTTTCTGGATAAAAAGCAAAAAAGAGGAGATGTATATGCTGAAAAGGTTAGGGCTTGCTAATTTGAAAGTACGGACCAGTTTATTGCTGGTGATGTTTTTCTTTATGGTGATGTTGTTGGCCGGTGCGGCATTAGGCATTTTCTCTTTACGTGCTAATAACCAGGCGTTGGACGTGATTGTGACCAATCAAAAGGCCAATGAGTTTCTGAATCGCAGTATAGGTTTTTATAAAGATACGCAGACGGCATTGGGTAGGGCGTCGGCAGCGTATCTTTCCAATCAAAACAATCAGAGCTACACCACAACGAGTGAGTGGGTGAGTGGCACAGATGGGGCAGCACGTAAGCTGGATGACAACACGATACGGTTATTAAACCGCGTGGATATGGACTATCAGCGCACCAAAATGGCGTTTGATGAGTTCAAAGAGTATTCCAGCGAATTTGAAGATACGAATAACGCGTATGTGCCAGTATTTGCTAGCTTCGAGAAGTTGCTAGAAGCGATTCCGCCCTTGTTGGATTTAGTTAAACAAGGGCGCATGGAAGAGTTTCGTGTGCATCTGGCCATTCTGGCATCGGGTGCAGAGTCTGACATGTATTATGCCGCCGAACGTTTGCAGCAGTTCCAGCAAGCCTACATCGATGAAAGTTTTGAGAAAGAAGAAAAGCAGTACGACCTAGTTATTCAGTTGGTGGGTGTAGCTCTGGCGTTGTGCGTACTGATTTGTTTGGGCGTGTATGTGTTCTTGCGCAGTATGGTGCTAACACCTTTGCGTACGGCCAAAGAGCACTTTGATCGTATTGCGAGTGGTGATTTAACGCAGCGCATTGAAGTCACGTCAGATAACGAAATAGGTGTACTAAGCGAAGCTGTGCGCCGCATGCAAGATAGCTTGCGGAAAATGGTGCAGGCCGTACGTGATGGTGTGCATGCTATTGAGCAGGGCTCGCAAGAAATCTTCCAAGGCAATACGGATTTAAGTAGCCGTACTGAGCAACAAGCAGCAGCCTTGCAAGAAACAGCAGCCAGCATGGAAGAGTTGTCTAGCACGGTACGTCAGAATGCGGAGAACGCACAGCAAGCTGATCGCGTCACACACGATGCGGCGGCTGTCGCTGAGCGCGGTGGTGACGCCGTATCCAAAGTGGTAGATACCATGAATGACATCGCGGCAAGTTCCAATGAAATTGCCAATATCGTGAATGTGATTGATGGTATTGCGTTCCAAACCAATATCTTGGCACTGAACGCGGCAGTGGAAGCTGCTCGTGCAGGTGAGCAAGGTAGAGGTTTTGCAGTGGTGGCAGGCGAAGTACGTTCTTTGGCGCAGCGCAGTGCGCAGGCGGCCAGAGAGGTCAAAGTCCTGATCGAAGGCTCATTGCAAAAAGTGAGTGTAGGTGCACGACAGGTAGACGATGCTGGCGGCATCATGCAAGAAGTGGTGGGTTCAGTGCGCGGTATTACCGTGTTGATGGACGAAATTTCTTCGGCGTCGCATGAGCAGTCAGAGGGTATTGATCAAGTGAATCAAGCAGTATCCCAAATGGATGCTGTGGTACAGCAAAATGCGGCATTGGTAGAACAAGCTGCAGCGGCAGCAGGTTCACTACAAAGTCAGGCAGCGCAACTGATGGAAGTAGTGGCCGCATTTAAGATTAATTCGGGCGAAATAATTGAAATGCAGGCAGATGAGCTGGGATATGACTACGACGAATACGAAGCCGTGTCCTCAGTGCGTCCTCAGGTGCTGGCGACTTAGTATTAGAGGCTTATGACTCATCTTACGTCGGAATCTTTTGTCTACTCCTTGCCGGTGATACCGCAAGCGACAAGGGATGACTTCACTCGTACGGCCCGCATGCTTAAAGAGCGAGCGGGCATTGTGCTGGGCGAGCACAAAGAAGATATGGTGGCCCGTAGTTTAGGGCTTGAGGCCAAGAGTTTGGCCGTAACGGAAGTGCGCCAGTATTTGGATTTTCTGGAGCATAACCCTAGAGCCCCTGAGTGGGAGCGGTTTGTAAATACCTTCACTATCAACCACACGGCTTTTTTTAGAGAAAGCCATCACTTTGGTACGTTGGCTGAGTTTGTGAAAAAACGCAGTAAACCGCTGTCAGTGTGGTGTGCGGCAGCCTCTACGGGCGAAGAGGTATACACCATTGCCATGGTATTGCAGGAGAACGTCAGCAACGCAGATGTTAGCTGTAGTTTGTTGGCGTCTGATATTGATACACAGGCGCTAGTACGTGCTCAAGAGGGCGTGTACTCGCAGGATAGAGTGCAACCCGTAGAGGATCATTTGCTGAGAAAGTATTTTCAGCGCGGAGTAGGTAAGCGTGCGGGCATGGTGAGAGTGAAGCCTGTGTTACGCAATATGGTGGATTTCAGAATGATTAATCTGGTGTCTGCCGAAAACTGGCCTACAGATCAAAGTTTTGATGTGGTGTTCTGTAGGAACACCATGATTTATTTCGAAAAAGAAACGCAAAGCAAACTGTTGGATAAGTTTGCTCAGGTGATGAAGCCAGGGGCTTTGTTATTTGTTGGGCATTCGGAAAATATTTCTCATTTGAGCAAGGCATTCCGTTTACAGGGACAAACCGTTTACGTGCGCGTGTAATGACAAAGCGCATGCGGCTCTCCCTTTAACTGATTGAACGTAACATGAAAAAAATTCGAGTGATTTGTGTTGATGACTCGGCGTTAGTACGTAGTTTGATGATGGAAATCATCAATAGCCATTCTGATATGGAGGTTGTGGCAACGGCGCCAGACCCTCTAGTGGCCAGAGAATTAATCAAACAGCACAATCCGGATGTATTGACCTTAGACGTGGAAATGCCACGTATGGATGGGCTGGACTTCCTAGAGCGCTTGATGCGGTTGCGGCCTATGCCCGTGGTGATGGTGTCTTCCTTAACTGAGCGTAACTCAGATGTCACCATCCGCGCTTTAGAGCTAGGCGCCGTGGACTTCGTAACCAAACCTAAGTTAGGTTTGCGTGACGGTTTGTTGGACTACTCCGATCTGATTGCAGACAAAATTCGTGCTGCAGCCATGTCCAAACCCCGTCAAAGTACGGTGGCGTCAAGCAGTGAACCACGTTCGCGTTTAACTCACCACTTCTCCACGACAGAAAAACTGATCTTAATTGGTGCCTCCACAGGGGGGACTGAAGCCATACGTCAGGTGCTAGAGCCTATGCCGGCAAATAGCCCTGCAATTTTGATTACGCAGCATATGCCTGCAGGGTTTACTCGCTCGTTTGTACAGCGTTTGGATAGCTTGTGCGCGGTGCAAGTGCATGAGGCCGAGCATGGGCAGCGTGTGTTGCCAGGTCATGTGTATTTGGCACCGGGTGGTATTGCCCACATGAAACTGGCGCGTTCCGGTGCGAATTATGTGATTGAGTTGGAAGACAGCGAACCTGTGAACCGACACCGTCCAGCTGTAGATGTGCTGTTTCGTTCTGCCGCCGAAGTGGCTGGGAAAAATGCTGTGGGTGTATTGCTTACTGGCATGGGCAAAGATGGTGCACAAGGATTGTTGGCCATGAAGCAAGCAGGCGCTGTGACGTTTGCCCAAGATGAGGCCACCAGTGTGGTGTTTGGTATGCCCCGTGAAGCCCTGGTGATTGGTGCGGCAGATGAGGCTGTGCCATTAGGTGAAATCAGCGCAAAGTTGCTGGCGAGTGCAGGATCTTACGGACATAGGGTTTGATTTGGCGAAAGGCCCTCGCCAGTGCTTTATTTATGATGGAGAGCTTTTGATGGCTAATAAAAATATAAAAATTCTTGTAGTAGACGACTTTCCTACGATGCGTCGCATTATCCGCAATCTGCTGAAGGATTTAGGCTACGAGAACGTGGATGAAGCAGAAGATGGCGCTATGGGCCTAGAAAAACTGCGCAATGGCAACTTTGATTTTGTCGTATCAGACTGGAATATGCCCAATCTGGATGGCTTGGAGATGCTCAAGCAAATACGAGCAGATGCCAACTTGTCTACCATGCCCGTGTTGATGGTGACAGCAGAAGCCAAAAAAGAAAATATCATCGCAGCAGCTCAAGCAGGCGCCAGTGGATATGTTGTTAAGCCTTTTACCGCCGCTACGCTTGAGGAGAAGCTCAATAAGATTTTCGAAAAAATGGGCTAAAGCAGGAGAGTTGGGATGGATGAAGATCATAGCAGTACAACTACTGTCGAACCATTGGGGCAGATGTCTCTTGATGTAGTGCAGCGTATCGCACAGCTGATGAGGCTGGTGCGCGAGAGCATGCATGAGCTAGGGCTAGACCAGGCGGTTAAGGACGCTGCGCATGCCATCCCCGATGCAAGGGATAGGCTACGTTATGTAGGGCGCATGACAGAGCAGGCCGCCAATAAAGTGCTCACCGCAGCGGAAGAAACCGGTCCGCTGCAAGAGCAACTGTCTGCAGGTTCTCAAAATCTGGGTCAGCGTTGGCAGCAATGGTTTGATGCACCCGCTGAGTTGCCCGTTGCCCGTGAACTGGTGGATGACACTAGAGACTTCTTAGATCTAGTGGGCAGACACAGTAAATCCACTCAGGAAAACCTGATGGAAATCATCATGGCGCAAGACTTCCAAGACTTAACCGGTCAAGTGATTCAGGGCATGCTGAAAGTCATAGGCACAATAGAAACCGAATTGGTACAAGTGCTGATTGATAGTGTGCCTCCTGAAAAACGTGAAGAAACCGCCGGTTTGTTAAACGGCCCTGTCATCGACACGGCCGCAGCCGATGTGGTCACCGACCAAGACCAAGTGGATGATTTGCTATCCAGTTTGGGCTTCTAAGCGTCGTATAGCTCCTCAGTTTTATATCCGGCTTTATGAATAAAGCCGGTTTATAGCCCTTGCTTAGTCCTTAGCTTGCTGCGGCTTGCCTCTACAATTTTTACGCTTGGATACGTGTGCCAGCACGATAACGGTCTGGAGTGATATGTATCCGTAATTTTGTTGGCAACGCATAGCATGGCTGAGGACAGCGATCTAGAAAAAACCGAACCGGCCTCACCCCGGCGCCTAGAGAAGGCGCGCGAGGAGGGGCAAGTTGCGCGTTCGCGTGAGCTCAGCACATTTTTAATTTTGGCCGTAGGGGCAGCCACTCTGTGGTTGTCCGGCGGTTTGCTGTACAAGGCGTTGTCTGGCGTTATGCGCAGCAGCATGTGGTTTGATGTGCGCATTTCCAGAGAAGCCACGGTCATGACGGCGAATGCAGCGACGCAAGCATTTGAAGCCCTGCTAGGGTTATTGCCTTTGTTTTTGGCACTAGTGGTCACCGCTATTGCAGGGTCTGCGTTATTGGGTGGTTTCTTGTTCTCATGGAAATCCTTAGAGCCCAAGTTTGAAAAAATGAACCCGCTGAAGGGAATCAAGCGGATGTTCTCGGCGCAAACCTTGATCGAGTTGATTAAAGCGCTGGCGAAGGCGGGCTTAATAGGTACCGTGGCGGTGATGGTGATCTGGCATTTCAGAGATCAAATGACTGGTCTGATGCACGTGAATCCCACCGAGGCGTTGGTGAAGGGTTTAGGCTTGGTGGCCTTAAGCTGTGCACTGATTATTTCTAGTTTGATCGTGATCGTATTGATCGATGCACCGTGGCAGTTGTTCAGCTTCTTCAAGAAAATGCGCATGTCTAAGCAGGATCTAAAAGAAGAACACAAAGAAAGCGAAGGTGATCCACACGTTAAAGGACGCATACGCTCGCAGCAGCGTGCGATGGCACAGCGACGCATGATGTCTGAAGTACCTACCGCTGATGTGGTTATCACCAACCCTACGCACTATGCCGTGGCGTTGCGCTACGCCGAAGGTGAGAAAGGGGCTCCACGTGTGGTGGCCAAGGGAACGGGGCTAATTGCGCAGCGTATACGTGAGTTGGCGGCGGAACATCGTATTCCTAGATTGGAAGCGCCTCCGTTGGCACGAGCCTTGCATGGCCACGTTGAGTTGAATCACGAAATCCCTGTTGAGTTGTATGCCGTTGTTGCCGAGGTTTTGGCCTGGGTTTTCCAGTTACGTCACTGGAACCAAGGTGTAGGACTGGAACCGCAACAGCCTGTTAATTTGGAAGTACCCAAAGGTTTTGATCCTTTGGCGACTTCAGCCAATGTTTCTGCTGAATGAATAGCTTTATAACCTTACTGAAAACCAATGGTTCGGCTCATGCCAAGATGCTGGCAGGCCCGGTACTGATCCTGCTGGTGTTGGCGATGATGGTATTACCATTGCCGCCATTCTTGTTGGACTTGCTGTTCACCTTCAATATTGCGTTGGCCGTGATGATTTTATTGGTGGCGATGTTCACCAAAAAGCCGTTGGATTTTGCAGCATTCCCCTCGGTATTGCTGTTTGCGACCTTACTGCGTTTGGCGCTGAACGTGGCCTCTACCCGAGTGGTATTGCTAAATGGCCATAAAGGGCCAGATGCAGCCGGTCAGGTGATTGAGGCTTTTGGTCACTTTTTGGTGGGCGGTAACTTCGCGGTTGGTTTAATCGTTTTCATTATTTTGGTGATCATTAACTTTATTGTGATCACCAAAGGTGCGGGACGTATTGCCGAAGTTGGTGCCCGCTTTACGCTGGATGCGATGCCCGGTAAACAGATGGCGATTGATGCTGACTTAAACGCAGGGTTAATCGGTGAAGAAGAGGCACGTCGTCGTCGTAAAGAAGTATCGCAAGAGGCTGAGTTCTATGGGGCAATGGACGGGGCCAGTAAGTTTGTGCGTGGTGATGCGGTAGCTGGTCTGCTGATCATGGTCATCAACATTATTGGTGGTCTGATCGTAGGGGTGATGCAGCACGATTTGTCCTTTGGTGAAGCGGGTCACGTGTACACCTTGTTGACCATTGGTGATGGTCTGGTTGCCCAGATTCCTGCGTTGGTGATTTCCACCGCAGCGGGTGTGGTGGTGTCTCGTGTTGCTACTGACGAAGATGTGGGCCAACAGATGGTAAGCCAGCTGTTCAGTAACCCTCACGTGATGTTTTTGACAGCCGGTATTTTGGGGTTGATGGGCTTAATTCCTGGTATGCCTCATTTGGCGTTCCTGACCTTTGCAGCCATTGTGGGGGCTATTGGTTGGTCTCTGTACAAGCGTCAACAACAAGTAGAGCAGGCGCAAATAGTAGGGCCTAGCGAGGCAGAAAGAGCGGCTGATGCCGCTGCCTCAGAAGCCAGTTGGGATGATGTGGCGATGGTAGACCCCCTTGGTTTAGAGGTGGGCTATAGGCTAATTTCGTTGGTGGATCACGCGCAGAATGGCGAACTTTTGCACCGCATCCGCAGTTTGCGTAAAAAGTTTGCTCAAGATGTGGGCTTTTTGCCGCCGGTGGTGCATATACGTGACAACTTAGAGTTGAAACCTAATGACTACCGTGTGCTGTTGTATGGCGTAGAAGTAGGGCGGGGCGTGGCCATGCCAGGCCAGTGGCTGGCTATAGATCCGGGCGGTGTCACCATGACGTTGTCGGGTACTCCTACTACCGACCCAGCGTTTGGCTTACCCGCTGTATGGATTGATGTATCGCTGCGCGAGCAGGCACAAATCGCTGGTTACACCGTGGTAGATGCCAGCACCGTCGTGGCAACGCACTTGAATCACTTGCTGCATCGTCATGGTGCGCAGTTGTTGGGCAGACAAGAAGTGCAGCAGTTGCTGGATCGTGTGGGCAAAGAGTTGCCACGATTGGTGGAAGATTTTGTGCCCAAAACGGTCAGCTTGGGGCTGTTCCATAAAGTGCTGCGTGGGTTGTTGGATGAAGAGGTCTCCATCCGCGATATGCGCACCATTATCGAAGTGGTGTCCGAAAATATTTCCCGTTTGCAGGCCCAGAATCAGTTGGGTGCAAACTTGGATGAAGCTGCTGAGTTGCTGGCAATGGTGCGTACAGCATTGGGTAGAGCCATTACGCAGCAGTGGTTCCCAGGTGAAGGCGAATTGCACGTCATTGGTTTGGATGCGCGTCTTGAGCGTGTCTTAACGCAGGCGTTGACCAGCAGTGGGGCGTTGGAGCCAGGTTTGGCTGAAACACTACTGGCAGAAGCGCAACGTGCCACGATGCAGCAAGAGCAGCGTGGTGATGCGGCTGTCTTGGTGGTGCCAGCTTTGCTGCGCCCATCGTTGTCTCGCTTCTTGCGTCATCATTTACCGCAGTTGGGTGTGTTGTCTAACCAAGAAATTCCAGATGAACGAGTCATGAAAGTGACTGCAGTGATAGGTAATCAGGCATGAGTGTAAGTCGTTTTTTTGGTAGTACCAGTAGGGAAGCAATGCGTCAGGTGCGTTTGGCGTTAGGGCCAGATGCTTTGATCGTATCCAATAGACGTGTCAACGGTGGTGTAGAGATTCTGGCAACAGATGCCACGGCAAGTGCCGAGCCTACACCACCCGTAACCATGCCTGTGCCGGAGCAAGCTCAGGGCGCAACGACGAGCATGCCTGACAGTATGCCAGCGCCCACTGCTGCACCGTATGCTGGTATCAATCAGCAGCAGCCTGCAGAGTTGATGACTGCTATTGGTGCGATGCGTGGTGCACTGGAAAATCGTATTGATGAGCTGTTGTGGAGCAATCAACTACAACGAGCGCCAGAAACCTTATCGCTATTCCAAACCTTACTGGGATATGGCTTTAGTACGGCGTTGCTGCGTGCCATGTTGAAGCGTATGCCTGCGCATCTGAATGACAGAGCGGCGTTTGAGTGGGCCAGACACGAATTGGATACTCACTTGCCTGTGTTGGCCAGTGAAGAAAGATTATGGCAACCTGGCTTGGCGTTGGCGTTAGTGGGGCCTACAGGTGTAGGTAAAACCACCACCATTGCAAAGTTGGCAGCCCGCTGTGTTAAACGTTTTGGTCCCGATAAACTGGTGCTTATCACTACCGATACGTACCGTATTGGTGCTCACGAGCAGCTGAAAATTTATGCCGATATCCTGCGTGTACCTGTACACGTGGTGCAGGACTCTGCAGGATTACGTCAGTTGCTGCTGAGTATTCGTTCTGACCAGATTATTTTGATTGATAACGTAGGTATCAGCCAGCGTGATCGTTTTGTGGCCGACCAGGCTGCCTTGCTGTCTAGTGCAGGGCGTCGTATACAGCGTCTGTTGGCATTGAATGCTTCTAGTCATGGTGACACCCTAGACGAAGTAGCGAGGGTGTACAAAACTGACGGTGGTACACCATTGTCTGGTTGCATTATTACTAAGGTGGATGAGGCCAGTCGGTTAGGGCCTGCGCTGGATACGGCTATACGCTATCAGTTGCCTGTGCACTACGTGTCAGATGGTCAGAAAGTCCCAGAAAATCTACGTTTTATGACTGCCAAGCAGTTGGTGGATTTGGCATTTACTCGCACGTCTTATAACAGCAAAGCGTTGTACGCCCCTACGGCGGGTGACTTAGCTGCCTTGCTATCAGTGGCCGAGCAAAAAGAATCAGTTAGCGATGCTGATGAACAAGCGCGTAAACAGAAACTGACGGCATTGGTCATGAGTGGTGCAGGCATGCGCAAGCTAGATGTAGAGGGCTTGCGTAAGCACACATCGACTATTGAGCATTCGCTGGCATTGTCAGCCGCCTTTGATAGTTGGCGCGACTTGTCTGTGGGCCCGCAAGATAATGCCTACTTGACTGAGCAAGCAGAAGACTTGATGCGTTCTGCTTTGCATGAACTGAGCGAGTCAGCGGCGACAATGATGCTAAGCAGTTATCAGTCGGTCAATATCGCACTAGATAACGACCAAGATAAAAGCAAAGTATTGCTGACCAATCTATGTACAGAGCGCGGTGAAGCGCTAGCTGCACCGTTGCAGCAGATAGCTGGTCCTATGGGTTGGCTAAATACTGTGGGTGAGCATGTGCTGCAAGAGCCGCAGTGGTCGGATCAATTATTGCAGGCAGTGCGGTGGGTAGAGCAGCGTCGTAACGCTACACCGATTATGCATATGTTGGAAGGTTTTACACCAGCGGTATGGCAGGCGTTAGCGGCTGAGGGTACAGCCTTTATGGCGAGCGTGCCGCTGGGTAGCCGCTTTTGGCATGAGAATGGAACTACCAGTGCTGCGGCTAGAATTAAGCAAATGCAGTTCCATGCAGTATCCGATTTATCACGTAAGCTGCAGCTACAGCAGTTAGCTGGGCAGGCCATCCCTAGCTTAACGTTGTGGGTGGCTAAAGAGCGCGTCTCTATCCGTCAGCGAGGTGTCGCTGAACTCCTCTTAGACCTTATTGCGGTACGTCTAACTGATCGTTATAGCGGTGCTGTATTACGGGACTCCGTAGTCTTGCTGCATGCGAGCGAGTTTACCGGCCTATCAGACGCTGATGTGGCGATGTGGGCAGTGCTGCAACATGAACAGCGTCTAGTAGGGCGTTTGTTAGCGCCTGCGTGGCGCGCGGTGCAAGAGGATGCTGCGCAAGAGTTGTCAGTAGCACAGCAGTTGCGTGCATCGGCGTTGTTAGCGTTAGCGGGCAGTGACGTGCAGTATTCGTCGCAACAACAAGGTTTGTATGGTCAGTTGCAGGCATTGCTGCAGCAGCGCAGTGCGTTGACTGCGCCTAAGCTGATTGAGGCAATATTGCGCTGCTTTGCATTGAAAGAAGCGCTGCAAGAGGCCTAAGTAGTTAGGCCTTAATAGCAGAGTGTTGTAGTTTGTGCGGACGGGTTTTACCTTGGGCGGTATAAACCTGTTCCGAACGCTGCATCATGCTGGTGATGGCTTGTAAGGCTTGTTGGTTATGCTCCAGATAGGTCTGGATGATAATGCCGTTCTGATTATTTTGATGTTGAGCAGTTTCAGCCAACTCAAAGAAACGCTGCACGATAGTGGCCAGTTCTGCATCGCTCTCGGCTGCTGTGACTAACCCTTCGTGCGAGTTTTCTAATCCCAATGCGCTTAACGCGCGACCACATGCTTCGTGTTGTGTTTCTAGTTCTGCCAAGAACTGGTTTTTTTTCTGCGTGAAAGCGAGCAAGTCGGAATCATCATGCGTCGTGAGCAACAGGTCGTTTTCTTGTGACAATGTCTGGTTAAACGATTCCAAGACGCTAATGGCTTGGTTCAGACAGGATTGTAGAGACTGTGTGCTCATGATGATGTAACTCGCGCTATTTCAGAAGCTCTCTGGCGCTGGCAATTAATGAGTCCGCAATGCGGCTGGTATCAATTTCCAATTTGCCAGAAGCAATGGCGTCCTTAATGGACTGGATTTTTTCAATATTCAGGTCGTGCTCGGACGATTGCAGATTTTGCAATTGTCTGGCGGTGGTGCTCAGATCAACCTGACTGGAAGAGGGGGTGTTGCTTGCCTGATAGGCATCCGTCATGGCACGTTTGTTTTGACCAACACTAAGCCGGTCAGTAGCGGGCTGTTTGTTGGAGCTGATATTAATTTTCATGGCAGTGAACGTAAAAGGTCAGAAGCTGGGTTCCAACAGTAACGGCAGTTACTGCTGTTTCTTTAATGGTGCCGTGTAGCGCTGTAAAGAATAGGATCATTTTACGTTAAAGCGGCACTTGAACCGTAGAGGAATCAAGCACTGTGCCAGTAATTACCTGCCCGGAAGCAACACGTACTTGTACTTGGCTGCCAGGCGCTGCTGTTTGTAGCGCCTGACCTTCATTGCTGATCACAAACCCGTTGCCTCTGGCAATGGTGCGTACGCTTTGGCCGCGTTGTACCGATTGCGGGTTTTGCAGCAATGTAGATTTGATGGTGCTGCCTGTGTTCACGCGCTGACCAGCCATGTAGCCCACAATCAAACTGGGGTCGGTGACCACGTTAGGAGGAAGGCGTAGCAAATCGCCTTCTCTAGTGATTAAGTCATCCAGCGAAATCAATTCGCCTTTGTTAATGGTTTTGTTGCTGACGTAATAAAAGCCTTGGATGTTCAGCGCTACTTGTACCGGTACCGTCCACGTTTCAGGGGCTAAACAAGTAACAATTACGCGCATACGTGAACGCAATGCCGCATTGCCTGGCACCGCATAGCTCAAGCTCTCACATGCGGGTTGTTGTTGCAAGCGTGGTGGTGTCACGGTGATAGTGGCAGTGCCTGCTAATGACTCTGCTTGTTCCATGAGGTAATTGCTTACGCCTTCTACGATCTCCTCTGCTGATTGCAGGGGGGAGGCGTAAAGAGATTGGCTGCCCAGCAGGGCCATGAAAACTAAAGCAGAAACGTGTCGCATGACAGCATTGTAGTCAGTGCAATCAGCAAGCAAGAACTGAACTAGCAAAGAAATACTGTCTTATTTCCTACTTTGTAGAGAAGGGCGCGCGGCTACCATTATGGCATTCGGTGGCAAATGGCTGCTGCCTGCGAGTTTCCTTCAGGGAACGCAAGACAAAGGTATACAACATGATCGACCGTATCGGTGAAGATTTCAGTTTTTACAAAACGGCATTAAGTTTGCGCCAACAGCGTCAAGAAGTATTGGCGGCCAATATTGCTAATGCCGACACGCCGCACTACAAAGCGCGGGATATAGACTTTAGTCAGGCCTTGCAGCAGGCCATGGGCAACAGCATGAACTTGCCTGCCGTTAAGTTGGATATGACTTCCACTCGCCATATTGCCGGCGCTGGCTCTACGGCACTGCAGAACGACTTGCTGTACAGACAGCCGCTGCAACCTAGCTTGGATGGCAATACGGTAGATATGGATGTAGAGCGTATGGCCTTTGCTGATAACAGCATGCACTACCAAAGTTCGTTGACCATTCTGTCGCAGCGTATCAAAGGGCTGATGACTGCGTTGCAGCAATAAGGTGACTCATGAGTAATTTCAGTATTTTTCAGATTGCCGGCTCAGCATTAAGTGCTCAGTCGCAGCGCATGAACGTCAGCGCCAGCAATATTGCCAACGCAGACAGTGTGGCTGGGCCAGATGGCTTGCCATATAAAGCACGCCAAGTGGTGTTTCAAGTGTCGCCATTAAGTCCACAAACAGCGGTGGGTGGTGTGAAAGTAGCGTCGGTGGTGGAAAGCAATGCGCCTGCTCGCATGCAGTATGACCCTCACCATCCCCTCGCTAACGATCAAGGTTATGTGGCCATGCCAAACGTGGATGTGGTGGCTGAAACCGTCAATATGATTTCGGCCTCGCGCTCGTATCAAGCCAACGTGGAAGTGGTTAACACCGCTAAAAACTTGATGATGCGTACGCTGAGTCTAGGTCAGTAAAAGGAAAGCAAATGACTACTGTTAATGGCACGGATGCGGCTGCTAACCCCATGAACTATGCGCGTCAGCAAAATAACAGTTTGATGGCTGAAACGCAGGACAGGTTTCTGACATTGCTGATTACGCAGATGCAAAACCAAGATCCCATGAACCCTATGGATAACGCTCAGGTCACTAGCCAGATTGCGCAAATGTCCACAGTGCAAGGCATTCAAGATTTGAATAACACCTTGTTGGCGGTGTCTGGGCAGTTGGATGTGTCGCAGTCTATGCAGGCGGCGTCGCTCATTGGTAAAGAAGTATTGGTGCCAGGTAGCAAGATCAAAGTGGGTACCAACCCCGACGATAACAGCATCAAGTCCACCACCGGTTTTGGGGTGGATATCACTGCACCTGCACAGAAAGTGGTTGTGTCTATTACTGATCAAGCGGGTCGTGTTGTGCGTCAGCTAGAGCTGGAAGACATGAAGCTGGGTATACACAGCCTAGAGTGGGATGGTCTAGACGACGCTGGAAATCCTGTTCCCGATGGTGCGTACAACACCAAGGTAGAGGCATTGGATGCTGATGGTAAAGCCGTAAAAGCTGAAATGCTGACCTCAGGCAAAGTGGGCAGCGTGTCCTATAGCACCAAAGGTTTGCTGTTGGATCTGGGTTTGGCTGGTACGTATTCGCTGTTGGATATACGCAAGATTATGTAAGGCTTCACCGTGGGTGGTGAAGAATTCAAACGAATTTAAGCGAGAGAAATCATGGGTTTTGGACAAGGTTTAAGCGGGTTAAATGCAGCGTCACAGAATTTGGACGTAATTGGTAATAACATTGCGAACTCGTCTACGGTGGGCTACAAGTCTTCCAATATTCAGTTTGCCGACGTTTACGCGAGCTCCCGTGTGGGTTTGGGTGTGAGCGTGGCAGGTGTGAACCAGCGTTTCACTATTGGTACCGTATCCATTACGGGTAACCAGTTTGATATGGCCATTGACGGCGAGAAAGGGTTATTTAGGCTGGTGGATCAAAGCGGTGCCGTGGTGTATTCGCGTAATGGTCAGTTTTCACCCGATAAAAACCTGTTTCTGACTAACTCACAAGGTCACCGTCTGACCGGCTACTTGCCTGGTTCTACTGATCCGCAGCCTATTCGTATTCCTACTGGCAACATTGCACCTAAAGCAACCAGCAACATGAGCTTGCGTGCCAACCTGGACTCCAATGCGAAGGTTGTGCCAGCAGGTACCAAAGTAGACCCTGCTAACCCAGATACCTATACCAGCTCTTTCCCTTATAACGTGTATGACTCGTTGGGTAATGCCCATCAGGTGACACAGTATTTCATTAAGCGTGACGCGGTGAATGGTGAGTCGGTATGGGATGTGCAGTACTTCATGAACGGTAAGGTACTGGGTACGCCTGATCCTAACAGCGCTGATCCAGCCAATCCAGATATCATCCCTACCACCAACACATTGACCTTCAATAAGGCTGGTGAATTGGTGTCGCCTACAGGTGCTGTGACGCTGAGTTTGACCGTGGATGGTGGTAACTCGCCGGCTGAAAACCTAGACATCAACTTGTCCTACGCTGGTTCCACACAACTGGGTGGCCCATTTGCCGCAACGCCAGATCAAGACGGCTACAAAATGGGTGAATACGCCAGTATGTCCATTGCGGCAGACGGCAGCATTGTTGCTAACTACACTAATGGCCAAACTCAAACCATGGGTACACTGGTCTTGGCTGATTTCTACAACATGCAAGGTTTGCAACCACTGGGCGGCAACGTGTGGTCTGAAACAGCAACCTCTGGCCAGCCTATTTTGGGCAGACCTGGCGAGAACGGTATGGCAGTAGTTCGTGGTCAGTCGGTGGAAGAGTCCAACGTAGACATGGGTCAAGAGCTGGTCAATATGATTATTGCGCAGCGTACTTACCAGGCGAACGCACAGACCATTAAAACGCAGGATCAGGTGTTGCAAACACTGATCACCATGCGCTAAGGCTGAGTCATGGATAGGATTATCTACACCGCCATGAATGGTGCTCAGCGCTTGCTAGAACAGCAATCTTCGCTGAGCAACAACTTGGCCAACATCAATACTTCAGGCTTTAGAGAGCAGTTAGCGTTGCAACGAGCAGTGCCCGTGCAGGGCGCTCCTGGTTTGCCTACACGTGTGTCTACCGTCACGGTGACACCCGGTAGTCGCATGCAAGCTGGCCCGCTAAGCGAAACCGGTAACCCACTGGATGTGGCAATTGCCGATCAAGGCTGGTTTGCTGTGCAAACGCCTGAGGGCGAAGCCTATACCCGTGCGGGTGACTTCTCTATTGATCAAGACAATATGCTGGTGAATCAACGTGGGCAATTTGTATTGTCTGCCGACGGTGCACCCATTGAGATTCCTGATCGTGCGGTACTGACTTTTTCGTCTGATGGTCAGATCACGGCATTAGGGGCTGGAGATAATCCTAGGGATATACAGGTTTTGGGTCAGCTAAAACTGGTGAATCCGGACCCACAAACCTTGCAACGTAGTGATGACGGCTTGTTCCGTACCACTACCGGCCAAGCGCAGCCTATGGATGAAAGCGTGAAAGTGGTTTCAGGCTTTGTGGAAAAAAGTAACGTCAGCGCGGCAGAAGCCATGGTGGGCATGATCAACAACGCTAGACGTTTTGAAATGCAGATGAAAGTCCTGCAAGACGCCAACACCAATGCAGAACGGGCTAACTCCATTCTGTCTATGAACGGTTAAGTCATGCACGCGTTGCATGTGAAGGAATACAAATGATTAGATCTCTTTGGATTGCCAAGACAGGTCTGGAAGCACAACAGACTGGTATGGATGTGATTTCCAACAACTTGGCTAACGTGAATACAGCAGGTTTCAAGCGTGGCCGTGCCGTCTTTGAAGACTTGATGTACCAAACCATTCGTCAGCCTGGCGCTCAAGTGGGGGCAGCCAACCAGTTGCCTACCGGTTTGCAGTTGGGTACAGGTGTGCGCACCGTATCGACTGAGCGTATTCATACGCAAGGCGACTTGCGTCACACCGGCGGCACGATGGATGTGGCAATTGAAGGTCGTGGTTTCTTGCAGGTGGAAATGCCGGACGGCACCTTTGCCTACACACGCGCTGGCACTTTGCAGATGGATCAAAACGGTCAGTTGACTACGGCAGGTGGTTATCCCATTCAGCCGCCTATCAACATCCCTGATAACGCTTTGGAAATCAGTATTGGCCGTGACGGTACGGTGTCTGTGACTCAGCCAGGTGCAGTAGGTACCAGTGTTGAAGTAGGGCAGTTGCAGTTGACGACGTTTGCTAACCCCGGTGGTTTGCAAAGCATGGGTGAGAACCTGTACGTAGAAACCGATTCTTCTGGGGCGGCCAACTTCCAGCAACCAGGTTTAGATGGTGCCGGTATTGTGCGTCAGCATTACACAGAAACCTCTAACGTGAACGTGGCTGAAGAGCTGGTCAACATGATTATTGCTCAGCGTTCTTACGAAATGAACAGTAAAGCGGTGTCCACATCGGATCAGATGTTGGCGCGTTTGACGCAACTGTAAACGGTTGATGGATAACAGCGTGGTAGTAATGAAAGTGATGATGCGTAGTCTGCTGGGGGCTCTGGTAGGAGCCGTAATGCTGATCCAAGGCTGCGCTCTGGTGCCTCCTGAGCCTGTGGTAACAGGGCCGTTGACAGCGCAACCGCCTGCACAAATTTTGCCGGAAGTGGTCGCTAATGGTTCTATTTACCAGCCTAGCGCTTACGGTAACTACCCGCTGTTTGAAGATCGTAGACCGCGTAACGTGGGCGATATTGTGACCATCGTCATACAAGAGCGTACGAACGCGGCGAAAAACGTTTCCACTAGTACCAACCGTAATTCCAGCGGTGGTTTGAATTTTGGTGTGGATCCTTCTATTTTGCCTAGCGAACTAGGGTCCAGACAAAACTTTGAAGTGGAAGGCAAAAACCAAGCCAATGGTACCGGTAGTAGCCGTGCAGATAACATGTTCTCTGGCACATTGACGACTACCGTGATTGGCGTCTTGCCTAATGGCAATCTGCAGATTGCAGGTGAAAAACAAATCGCCATCAACCGAGGCAGCGAATACATGCGCTTTTCGGGGGTGGTAGATCCGCGCTCCATTTCGGGCAGCAATACGGTCAGTTCCACTCAAGTGGCTGATGCGCGTATTGAGTTCCGCAGCAAAGGGGTGATGGACGAGGTGCAAACCATGGGGTGGTTGCAGCGCTTTTTCCTGAATATTTCTCCGTTCTGATCAAAGAGTATGACTATGCCTATACGAACGGTATTACGCGTATTGTTGGCTGGTGTGTTGCTGGGCTTGCAATTGCCTGTGCACGCGGCTGACCGCATTAAAGATTTAGCCACTATCCAAGGGGTGCGTGATAACCAGCTGATTGGTTATGGTTTGGTGGTGGGGTTGGATGGCAGTGGTGACCAAGTGCGTCAAGCGCCTTTCACCCAACAGAGTTTGACGAACATGTTGTCGCAGTTAGGGGTAACTATTCCTCAAGGCAGCAACATGCAGCTGAAAAACGTGGCGGCAGTCATGGTAACAGCGCGTTTGCCGGCATTCTCGCAACCTGGGCAGTCCGTCGATGTGGTGGTGTCCTCTATGGGTAACGCCAAAAGCTTACGCGGTGGTACGTTGTTGATGACCCCACTTAAAGGTGCGAACGGCCAAGTGTATGCCTTGGCGCAAGGTAACTTGTTGGTGGGTGGTGCTGGCGCTGAGTCGGGTGGCTCTAGTGTGCAGGTAAACCAACTAAATGGTGGCATTATCCCTGGCGGCGCTATTGTGGAACGCGATGTTCCTACTACCTATATCCGTGACGGTCTGATTTCGCTAGAACTGAATAGCTCTGATTTTGGCACAGCACAAAATGTGGTAGCGGCACTGAACAGGCATTTTGGCAGCAACATTGCTACCGCACTGAATGCGCGTGTGATTCAAGTGCAAGCACCGTTAGGGCCTGAAATGCAGGCGGGTTTCTTATCTCAAGTAGAGAATTTGCAAGTGAACTTGCCGCCAGCTAGAGCCCGTGTGGTGGTTAATGCTCGCACAGGTACGGTGGTGATGAACCGTACTGTGACTATAGATGAGGCTGCCATCGCTTATGGCAACTTGTCTATCGTGATCAGCAAGCAGTCTGAAGTCAATCAACCTAATACGCCATTTACTGAAGGCCAAACGGTGGTTACTGATCGCACTGACATAGAAATGCGATCTGACGGTGGGGCGTTGCAGCGTGTGAGTACCAGTGCCAACTTGGCCGATGTGGTACGAGCATTGAATGCGCTGGGTGCTACCCCTCAAGAATTGCTCTCCATTTTGCAAAACCTAAAGAGTGCAGGTGCCTTGCGTGCCGACCTAGAGGTAATTTGATCTCATGAGTATCCATTACTATCCCCGTCCTGGTTCTGGTGCAGAACAACCTGTTTCTATGTTTGATGCCGAGCAATTGGCGCAGTTGAAACGTAATGCTCAGGACAATAAAGGCGGCACAGCAGAGCAACAGCAAATCGCTCAGCAGTTCGAGGCATTGTTTATACAGCAGTTGCTCAAGCAGGCGCGTGCTAATGCCAGTGGTAATGGATTGTTCGATAGTGAACAAGTACGCATGACACAGAGCATGGGGGATGAACAACTATCCCTGCAATTGGCGAACCCTGGTATAGGGCTGGCAGAAGCCTTGATACGCCAGATGCAGGGTGGTGAAACGGGTATGGGGCAACCTGACTCCAATGCGTGGCAGCAAGGTTTAGCCAATAGAGATCAAGGCGTGGCACGTCATGTGGATGCCCCTTCTATTAGCGCGTTAATCCGTAAGTTAAGTGCTAAAGGTAGCTTGGATCAGGTGTATTCCGCAGTACGGGGTGCGCCCGAGCATGTGCGTAACTTTGTAGGGAAAATGCATGCTGCTGCAGAAGCGGTGGCAGAGAAAAGTGGCGTACCTATGAAGCTACTGCTTAGCCAAGCTGCGCTGGAGTCTGGCTGGGGTAAGCGTGAAATTTTGCATGAGAATGGTCAAAGTACGCATAACCTATTTGGCATTAAGGCAGGTAAGAGTTGGACAGGTAAGGTGGCACACATCATGACCACCGAATTTGAGAATGGTGAATACAAAAAAGTAAAACAACCGTTCCGTGCCTATGACTCGTATGAAGATTCGTTGGCTGACTATGCGCGTTTAATTAGTACCAGCCCACGTTATGAGTCGGTTATGCAGGCATCTACGCCTCAAGAAGCAGCACAGCGTGTGCAAGATGCCGGCTATGCCACCGATCCTAACTATGCGCAAAAGCTGATAAAGATCATGGCGTATTTTGATGCGGGAAGCCGTTAATCTCCCCTAAAGATTCGCTGCTGTAGCCCGTTAATAGTCCATTGATCGTGTTTGCGTTGCCTTGGTTGGCAGCGCTTTCTCAAAAACGGAATTTGTTATGAATTTATCCCGCCTCGGTTTGTCTGCTCTGCAAAATGCGCAGCAAAATCTTCAGATAACCGGCCATAACATCAGCAACTCAAAAGTTGAGGGTTATAACCGTCAAACGGTGTTGTCCCAAACAGCGGGCGCTCAGAACATAGGGGCGGGCTATGTGGGGCGCGGCGTGCAAGCGGTTACTGTGCAACGTGCATACGACTCTTTTGTCTGGAACCAGTTGGTGCAGTCACAAAGCGCTGGCGCGTCCTTGATCACTTACGGTAACGAGATCTCTCAGGTGAATAACCTGTTTGGCGACCGTACTGTGGGTATTAGCCCTGCTATTCAGAATTTCTTTGATGCGATGAACGCTGTGGCATCCAGCCCTAGCGATCCCGATGCTAGGCAAGAGCTGTTAGGTAGAGCACAAAGCTTGGTCACGCAATTCAATGACGCGCAAAGCTCATTGCAAGCGCAGCGCGACAACATTAATACACAAGTGCGTACTACGGTTTCACAGATTAATAGTTACGTAGAGCGTATTCACGATATGAACCAACAGATCACGGCAGCCAAAGCGGCTACACCGGATCATAGTCCTAACGACTTGTTGGATCAGCGCGAACAACTGGTGATGGAATTGAACCAGTTGGTAGACGTGAAAGTGATTGAGCAAGACGGCGTGTTCAATTTGACATTGAACAACGGCCAAGTATTGCTAGGTGGTAGCCAAGTGTTCCCACTGCAAGCGCAAACGTCTAACAGCGACCCCTCTAAAGTAGTAGTGGCGTACACCGCTGCATTTGAGGATGGCGTAGGCAAAACAGTGCAGTTGCAAGATAGTAATTTCAAAGGCGGCCAATTGGGCGGTTTATTGAGATACCGCAGCGAGTCTTTGGATGCCACTCAAAACTATTTGGGTAGATTGGCGGTAGGTATTACCAGCGCTATTAATGCCGTGCATGCTGAAGGTTTTGATTTGTCGGGCAACGCAGGCGGTGATTTCTTCCGCATCGAGTTGGGCAAACCTATTCCTAGCAACAAAAGCGGCGTGTCGCCTGCTCCTGATCTGAATATCTCGTTAACCGATGCAAATAAGTTGACCGCTTCGGATTACCAGATTGAGTTCCGTAATGGCGAGTACAGCGTGAAAACGCTGCCTAATGGCCCGAC
Source organism: Alcaligenaceae bacterium 429 (assembly GCA_004791645.1). Classification (GTDB taxonomy): domain Bacteria; phylum Pseudomonadota; class Gammaproteobacteria; order Burkholderiales; family Burkholderiaceae_B; genus Paenalcaligenes. The sequence goes on along the minus strand of SRSN01000017.1, from coordinate 3,929 downwards.
CAAAGTCGTCACACCAACCGAAGCCGAAAATGGTTTTGAAATTGATGGTGTGCAGTTCAAGTTTGATGGCGCTTCGTCGGCAGTAGACGGTGATAGTTGGTTGGTGCAACCTACTCGCGATGCCGCTGCACGTATAGAGCTAGTGTTGGACGACCCAGCAAAAGTAGCAGCTGCAGGTAAAGATGCCGATGGTAACCCATTGGGTTCTGCTAATGGCGATATCGCCTTGAAATTGGCCAAGCTGCAAGAGCAGCGCACGTTGGGTAATGGCTCATTGAACTTCAACGAAGCTTATGGCCAGTTGGTGAATAAAGTAGCGGTGCAAGCGCAGCAAAATGCAACAGCGGCTAAAGCACAAGCCAACTTGATTCAACAAAATTATGCATCGCAACAACGTATTTCTGGCGTAAACGAAGACGAGGAAGTACTGAATCTGGATAAGTTCTTGCAACAGTATCGTGCAGCGTCTCGCATGATCGAGGTGAGCTCGAACATGTTTGATACTTTGCTGGGTTTGCGTAACTAACCCGCGGTCTTAACAGGAAAACACTCATGCGTATCAGTACTAATCTGTATTTTCAGACCGGCTTGAATTCCGTTAACCGTCAGCAGTCACAGTTGATGGAAATCTTCCAGCAAATTGGCAGTGGGAAGCGCTCCTTGTCACCAGCGGATGACCCATTGGCTGCGGCACAAAGTATTACCTTGGCTCAGGCGCAAAGCATGAATAAACGCTTTGCAGAAAACCGCCATGTGGCTACTCGTATGCTGAGCGAAGAAGAAAATATTCTGAACTCCTTAACCTCACAGGTACGTGACGTTAAAACGCGTTTGGTGGAAGTAGGTAACGGCACCTTGTCTGATGCCGACCGCTCCACACTGGCAAACGTGTTGCGCGATAGCATGGAGTCGTTGCTGGGCTTGGCAAACAGCAAAGATGCTGCAGGCCAATACCTGTTTTCGGGTAGCCAAGGTAACGTAGCACCGTATGTGTATGACGGTACTTCTGTTACCTATCACGGTGATGAAGTAGAGCGTTTGGTACAAGTAGATCAAACTCGCCAGCTACCGACTAGCAACCATGGTGTAGACGTTTTTTCTCGCGTAACGCCTGGTGCAAACTCTTTTATTACCGGTGCTGCGTCTGGGAACAATGGTACTGGGGTTATTGCTCAACCAAGCATTGTGAATCCTAAAGCCGCTCAAAATATGGTGAGCTTTGAAGTGCGATTCACGGATAGTGATACCTATGAAGTAGAGGCCAACTACCTTGAGGCCGATGGTTCTATTACGACGGTGGTGTCTGATCCGCAGGCGTATACCGTTAATGAAAAAGGCGAAACCATCATCAATCTGCCTGCTGGCAACGATGATTCTGGTATCAGCATTTTCTTTGCAGGTAAGCCTGCTGCAGGCGATAGCTTTAGCGTAGAACGTGCTACGGCTACGGCGCGCGGTGATTACGACAAAACGGATGTAAACCTGTTCAACACATTGAGCGACCTGATTAATGTGTTAGAGCAACCCTCATCGGGTGATCCAGTGGCTCAGGCAGCTCTGCGTAATCAGCTAAACGGTGCTATGCAGCGTTTGGACATCAACTACGACAACATTCTGACAGTACGAGCCTCGGTGGGCGGACGCATGAATGAGATCGCTGCATTGAATGACAACGGTACGTTACAAGCCTTGCACTTGAGCAAAGAGCTGATTCGTATTGAGGATCTGGATTACTACACAGCGTCTTCGCAGTTAGAACAACGTAGTGCGGCGTTGGAGGCCTCTGTGTTGGCATTCAAGAAAATCCAAGCTGCAAGTTTGCTGGCAATGAGAGCAGGTTAACCGATCATTTTCGTCAGAGTTTTGGTTCGTAGTGGGCAGTTGACTATCTAAACTGGGTAAAGCAGATGTTATTCAAAAATATTAAAATCAAAACGGGTGCTACCGTTTTGCTGGCAGGGTTGTTCTTGTCGGCATTGCTGATTGCCGTACTGGGGCTGTATTTTCATGCACAAAGTCTGGCTGCTTTACAGCAGCTGGCAAGTGGTAGCGTGAATGCATCAGCCTTGAAAACACATTTGCTGCAAGCGGAAAGCTTGTACCAGGTTAGTTTGTACTGGTCTATTGGCTTTGGCGTGTTAACCGTCATTTTGGCTATCTTGATGTACCAGTACTTATCAGTGCGTGTGGTACGTCCTTTGCACCAAGTTATGCAGCATTTTGAAAGCATGGCTGCTGGCGATTTAAGCCAACGCGTAGTGGTGAAAACAGATAACGAAATGGGCAGCATGTTCTCGGCCCTGCGCAGATTGCAAGATGCGTTGATTCGCATGGTTAGCGCGGTGCGCAACGGTATGGATGAGATCAGTGCTGGCTCTATAGATATTGCCGATGGCAACCGTAACTTGAGTGATCGTACTAGTGACCAAGCCGCCGCTTTGCAACAAACGGCTGCCAGTATGGGGCAACTAGCAGGTACTGTACGTCAGAATGCTGATAACGCTCATCAAGCAAACCAACTGGCTGCTACAGCATCTGACGTAGCGCAACGTGGTGGTAAAGCGGTAGGTGAAGTGGTTGCCACGATGCAAGGCATTTCAGCTAGTTCCAGCAAAATTGCCGATATCGTGGGTGTGATTGATAGCATTGCTTTCCAAACGAACATCTTGGCGTTGAATGCGGCGGTAGAAGCTGCGCGTGCTGGTGAGCAAGGTAGAGGTTTTGCGGTAGTAGCTTCTGAAGTGCGCGCGTTGGCTCAACGTAGTGCGCAGGCGGCTCGTGAAATTACTGCATTGATTGATGACTCCGTATCCAAAGTAAGCGAAGGCTCAGGTCAGGTAGAACGCGCTGGTGCTACCATGCAGGAAATCGTAGATTCCGTGAAACGCGTGACTGACATCATGGGTGAAATTACGGCAGCGACAATCGAACAGTCGTCAGGTATTGATCAGATCAACCGTGCTGTAGGTCAAATGGATGAGGCCACACAATACAACTCACGCTTGGTAGAGCAAACAGCCAGAGCTGCTACCACTTTGAATGCAGAACTCAAGCATGTACAAGATGCCGTGACCAGTTTCAGATTGCCTGAGTCTGAAGTCATTGATATTGCGGCTCGCCAAGTACGTGCAAAGCAGGCTAGAAAGGTACAGACCAATACCGAACACCGTTCTGCAGCAACAACTGGTACTGCAGGTAAACAGCTAACTTCTGCTCGTACAGCTAGCAGTGCAGCGGCAGCACACAGCAGTGCTACCTCTAGCTTGCCTAAGAAAAGTAGCAGTGCCGCCGCTAACGATATGACATTGTTGCGTCCTGATTTAAGCGGTACCAAGAAAGCGCAAAACAGTGATGATGACTGGGTGGAGTTCTAAAACGTGAAATCGTTGTGGCGTGCATCTTTAGTGGCGTTAACGCTGATGCTGGCAGCTTGTTACAGCACAGGTAATGCGTATAACAGTAATACAGCATGGTTAGAGCCTGGCGTTACCACGGTAGCTGATGCACGTTTGGGGTTAGGAGCTGCGCCGGTGACGGTGTACCCTCAACCTGATGGTGGTTCTATACAAGTCTGGCATTCTAGCCGTGCGTTGGTACCTGATGCGATTTATATGGAACGTGACTTATGGTTAGAGTTCGGCCCAGATCAGGTATTACGCCAGATATTGCGCCGTTCAACCAGCTAGTAAACTCGTCATACACACAGCAAAAAGCACGCAGAATAGGCGTGCTTTTTTTATTGGGTCTACTGTGCTTCTACGACTTTAGGTTCATCGTGGAAAAAGAGCTTTTATGCTAGGGTAAGAGTAGGTGGATAGCCCATGACTTCCACGTTTACTCCCTAGGCAGATTACGCTATGTGTTCTCTCTTTGTATCCAAGCCCTCTGCTGTATTGACCACTGGCCAAGAGGCCGTGCGCCAAGGGCTG
>SRSN01000179.1 GCA_004791645.1 Alcaligenaceae bacterium 429 | reverse complement strand
GCATTATATATAGATGTATATAGATACCGCAAACACTACCAGCCTTGGGTTTTTAGGTGATGAGCAATGCGGTGGCCTCACTGCCTTGCCTACTCTCTCGGTGTATCATGCTAAGCATGACTACGCCTCAGCTTGCCGCCTTTTTAGAATACTGTTTACTGGAAGAAGGATTGGCCAACAATACGTTGGCTGCCTATGAGCGCGACCTCATTATTTTTGCTGAATGGTTACACGAACAACACAGCAAAACCTTGTTGGATGCCTCCACCGAACATATACAAACCTGGCGAAGTGTGGAGGCCCAAACCCATAAAGCCACCACCACTAACCGTCGTTTGGCAACGTTGAAAAAATTCTATGGCTGGGCGCTACGTCAGCAACTGATCGCGCATAACCCCTGCCAAAATCTAAATTCATCCAAACAAGCTGTGCGTGTGCCCGCCACCTTAAGCGAGGCGCAAGTCGATGCGCTACTGCAAGCTCCCCCTGCCGATACGCCTTTGGGTTTGCGCGATATCGCCATGTTGGAAACGCTGTATGCCACCGGGCTACGAGTAAGTGAGCTTATCAACATACAGTTGCAGCATCTGAGTATGAACGATGGCGTGATACGCGTAGTAGGCGGCAAAGGTGGAAAAGACCGATTAGTACCATTGGGCGCACAAGCCCAAGACAGCCTACAAAACTACCTACAACACGCTCGGCAACTGATTTTAGGCCAACAGCGTAGCCCCTTTTTATTTGTGACTGGCCGTGGCCAAGCCATGACCCGACAAGCATTTTGGTTGCTAATCAAAAAGTACGCACTGCAAGCGTGCATTCAAGCACCACTATCGCCTCACGTACTGCGCCACGCCTTTGCTACGCACTTGTTAAATCACGGCGCCGATTTGCGTGTGGTGCAACTGCTGCTTGGGCACGCCGATATTTCCACCACCCAGATTTACACCCACGTTGCCCGAGAGCGTCTCAAACAACTGCATCAACAACACCATCCACGAGCATAATTTCGTTATGGCCAAAGCAAAACACGTTAGCGAAACCCCAGCCACACAGTGGCTACGCAAAGCAAAGATCGTCTTTATCGAACACAACTATGACTACATCGATCACGGTGGCGCTCAAGAGGCTGCACGACAGCTACAGTTTCCGCCCGCCCAAGTCGCGAAAACGTTGATCATGGAAGATGAAAATGCCAAGCCGCTGATTATCGTGATGCATGGCGACCGTGAGGTATCTACTAAAAATCTCGCCAGACAAATAGGTGTGAAGAAAGTCACCCCCTGCAAACCAGAAGTTGCTCAACGTCACTCTGGTTATATGGTGGGCGGCACATCGCCTTTTGGTACACGCAAAACCATGCCTATTTTCATAGAGCAAAGCCTGCTGGAGTTTCCTACTATTTTGATCAATGGCGGTAAGCGTGGTTACCTACTTGAACTGCCGCCCACCACATTGGTCACGGCCTTAGGTGCTACCCCTGTAGACGCTGGGCTAGACGCACACGCTTAATTTTTACTGGAATAGCGCATGATTCATCACCTTGATCATTTGGTACTGACCACCAGCAACGAAGCAGCCTGCGTAGCCTTTTATGTGGACTGTTTAGGTATGGAGCTGGTCACCTTTGGCCAGAACCGCAAAGCGTTTAGCTTTGGCAATCAAAAAATCAATGTGCACGTTAAAGGCGCTGAGTTTGAGCCCAAAGCACACTTACCTGTACCCGGTGCGTTGGACCTATGCTTTATGGCTAATCGTCCGTTAGACGAAGTGATTGCCCATTTGCAGCAAAAAGGTGCCACCATTGTGGAAGGCCCGGTGCCTCGCACAGGTGCCACAGGCCCCATACGCTCTATTTACCTGCGTGACCCTGACCTGAATTTGATAGAAATTTCCGAGCCACTCACCACTCCCTAACACCCTGTAGTGTGAGCCCCTATAGTGCTTTTTCTTTTGTAAGAGGCCCCATGAGTTCTACTCTGCTTCCTTTTGATCAGCTTAAACACCGTTGCCACGATGCGTGGAAAGCCTACACTCAGCACGATTTTGTGCACCAATTAGGTGCAGGGTCATTACCTGCCGAAGCCTTCAAGCACTATTTACGCCAAGACTACTTGTTCCTCGTGCACTTTGCTCGCGCCTGGGGCTTGGCTGTGTATAAAAGCCGTTCCATGCAAGAACTGCGCCAAGGTCTGGATAGCCTTAAAGCCATTGTTGATCTGGAAATGGGTCTGCATATTCAGTACTGTGAGCGCTGGGGTATTAGCGAAAAAGAACTGGGCGAACTGCCTGAGGCTCGCGCCACCATGGCCTACACCCGCTATGTATTGGATGCAGGTAACCGTGGTGATTTATTGGATTTGCACGTCGCACTCGTGCCGTGTCTGATTGGTTACGCTGAGATTGCCAGTTGGCTGGTGGAACAAGACTTCACTGATTTATCCGACAACAACCCGTACGCCGATTGGATCAAGATGTATATCAGCCCAGAGTTTCAGCAGGCCGCCAACGCCGAGAAAGACTGGCTGAACCAACACCTTAGCCACATAGATCCAGCTCGTATGGATTATCTGGCCACTACCTTTAGAGACGCCACACGTTTAGAGGTGGACTTCTGGCAGATGGGCTTAGATCAAGCCGACTAACACGATGTACTTGCCGCTGGCCTTAACGCCAATACTGCACCACCAGCATTATGCCAGCGGCCAGCCCTAAAAACGGGCCAAAATACAGCATAGTGGGCCAACTGGCTGCACGACAACGCTGCACCACGGCGTAACACAAGGCCAATGCACTGGCCACAAACAGCACATAGGGCACAGCTAGCACGCCTAACCATGCACCTATACCAGCCAAGAACTTAGCATCCCCACGCCCCAAGCCTTCTTTGCCACGTAATAACGCAAAGACAGTACCTACTATCCACGGCAAACCGTAGCCTAGTGCTGCCCCCCACACACGATCTTGCAATAACCACGGCGCATCGTAAGCACACCACAGCAATCCAGACCACAGTAAGGTGTAGCTCAACTTATCGGGTAAATAGCCGTACCAGCCGTCAAAGCACATCAACAGCCATAGCTGCACAAAAAACAAGCTCAATACCACCTGCTGCGGTGCGCTAACAGGCAAAAACAGGGCCAGCAGTACACTCGCCACTATCCCACTGTAAAACAGTCCCACCTGATGCCTGTTACTCAACCCAGCAACTGAAAACTCATGGCAGCAGGCTACCCATTGCCAGCGTAAATACCAAAGGGATAACAGCCCCACCGCTAGCATCACCATCATGGTGCGGGGTGCACTACACGTATGGCTTCTTGTAATACCGCTACAGGCTCTTGCGGGGCTTCTACTGTGTAGCGAGCGCCTTGCTGTTCTACTTGTATAGATCGCGGTCCTACCACGACTAAACGCACACCATCGGCTAACCAATCACCATTTCTATAGGCTTGTGCGGGTGCACCATCAATGCTTAGTAGCGCGGCGCCTTGGTTAGGTTGGCTAGAACTCATCACGCCCTGTATGAGTATGCGCACTGGGCCGCCTGCTGTACCAAACCACGATGCGACGGCATCGGCTTCCATGCCTTGCAACACGGTATGCGTCACCGCCAACGGCGCAAAACGTAATGTGGTTGGAGCAGCCAAATAGGCAGTGCCATAACCGGCTATGGCAGCAGCTATCACCACCATCAAACGCTGTATCCATCGCGCCATAAAACTGACATATCTCATCTATACACTGGGGACCGGATTCAACAGTGCTCTGACCGGCATGATTTTTTCCACCTCAGAGTCTGGCATGTATTAATGAAAGAAGTATGACACCACAGCATTCACTCCCCCGTTCTACAGCCGCCCAAGCCTCACAGCGCGGTTTCTCCCTGATAGAGATCATGGTGGTTATTGTCATCATGGGCATCATGGCCGCACTGGTGGTTCCTAACCTACTGAGTCGCCCCGATCAGGCCCGTGTGGTCGCCGCTAAACAAGATATTGCCGGCATCATGCAAGCGTTGAAGCTATACCGCTTAGACAATGGTTTCTACCCCAATTCACAACAAGGCCTACAAGCCTTACAGCAAAAACCTTCCGCACCGCCTGTGCCACAAAACTGGCAGCGTTATTTGGATAAAGTACCTACAGACCCCTGGGGTAATGCGTACCAATACCTCAATCCCGGCGTGAGTAACGATGTGGATGTGTTCTCTTTTGGCGCGGATGGTCAACGCGGCGGCGAAGAAATGAATGCTGACATTGGCTCTTGGCAATAAGCACAACGCTAGGCAACACGGCTTTTCCTTATTGGAAGTCATTATTGTGCTGTTCATCATTGGCATAAGCACTAGCGTAGGCATACATTACCTACCCTCTACCTACGACAACAGCGTGAGCCAAGATGCCAAGCTGTTGACGCAGCGCTTTCAGGCCGCCCAGCGCTATGCCATTCAACATCAGCAAACACTACGTTGGCAAAAGCACGAAGATGGCTTTGGATTTGAAGCACTAGGAAACAGTGCCTTCACCCTGCCTTTACCCGCCACCCTCGCCCATGTCTCATGGCGTGGTGCACAATCCACCAAAGTCACGCTGCAACCGTCTAGCACGCTACTGATAGAACCATCGTGGTTGTACCCCCCTTTGCTCATCACTCTCGATAACGGCGTAGATAGGCTGATTATTCGCCGAGATTTGCATGGCAATTTTGATGTCAGTGCGCCATGAAACGCACCGCATCACAACAGGGCTACACCTTGGTAGAGGTGTTGGTGGCACTGGCCATCATTAGCATTGCGCTGACGGCTGTGTTGCAAGCCTTGCAACTTAGCACCCGCAGCACCCAATCACTCAAGATGCGCAATCTGGCGCTGCACAGTGCCAGCAACACACTGGCTGAACTACGCCTGCAACAGCAATTCCCCTCCCCCGGAACACAGAATTACCCCTGTACGCAAGGCATGTACGAGTTCAACTGTGAAGTCACCAGCGCCAGTACCGAACATGCCAAGTTCAGACAAATCACCGTGCGCGTCACGTTGCCCGACCATCAGCAGAATTTTGCCTATTTACACGGCATTCTGATGCAGCCATGAAGCGCACAGCGACCACACAGCGCGGCTTCACCTTATTAGAAGTGTTGGTGACGCTGCTCATCATGAGCTTGCTTAGTGTGCTGTCATGGCGCGCGCTGGATTACATACAACGTACGCAATCGCAGTTGCAAGACACGCAAGCACGCCACCAATCCATACATGCTGTGCTACAGCAGTTGGAGCACGACATACTGCAACGCCACAGTTCACCGTTGCTGAACGAAGAGCTTAGCGATTTTCCATTGCATCCTGACGGTATAGGTTCGGCCTATAGCGCACTGGTCTGGGAGCAACACCCACGCAGCAACTTTTTAGCCATACGCCAAACCGCCACCCCACCTGCTGTGGGCAATGTGTGGCTGCAATGGCGTAGTGAGAACAACGTACTGTACCGAGATCAAGGCATGCCGTTTGCCACCTTGCCTGGTGCCTTACCCCCTGCCCAAAACCCGGTATTAGATGACGTTCAACAATTCACAGCACGAGCGTGGATACCGGCGCGAGGCTGGATGCCATTACCTCTGACACAAACCACACGCGCACCTACAGGCATAGAAATCATCATCGTCAGACTAGAACGTGGCCAATCAGTACGCTATCGCAAGGTGATCCCACTATCATGAATCGCTTTACGTTACAGCAAGGTTTAGCCGTTATTAATGCGCTGGTCATCGTGTTTGCCACCAGCGCAATCGCCGCCGCATTAATCAGCAAACAAACGCAATCCAGCGAACAGTCCATCATTGAAAATGATGTAACCCAAGCTACATGGTTACTGCGTGGAGCAATGGACTGGACGCGTCAATTGCTACTGCAAGATAACCGCCATAGTGCCATTACTACCCGAAATGGTTTATGGGCACAGCGCATAGACCGCATGCCTATAGAAGATGAACGCACCACAGCATATTTCTCGGGTTTCCTTAGCGATGAACAAGCCAAATTCAACCTACTACGCTTGCAGCGTAGCGGTGAAACCCGACCTGAAGAAATCACCCGATTAGAAAAACTGCTGCACAGTGTACAGCTACCCAAAAGTTTGGCTACCGCACTTGCTCAACAGCTTGCTCAGGCCTATCAAAGCACGCAGCACCCTGCCACCCAAGTGGGAGCAAGACTTCCTTCGGAGCTCATCGCTGCCCAATCGTTAAGCCCTGCTCAACGCGCACGTTTAGACGACTACACCACGTTGCTGCCCCCCGCTACGCTGCTGAACATCAACATGGCCTCACCCCAAGTACTGCATAGCTATATAGACGGCTTAAGCCTTGCCGATGCAGTAAGGCTCACCACACAACGAGACCAAGGTAGATGGTTTAACCAAGCCTCAGACCTCAGCTTGCAACTACCGTCGGGGCTATCCATCCCTGCTCGCACCTTAGGCGTAAAAAGCCATTGGTTTAGCGCACAGGGACTATTGGAAATCTCTGGCACCCAGCAATCGTTGCACGCCCTGTTAGAACGCAAAGGCTCACAAGCCTTCACCCGCTGGATACGGTATTAATCATGCGCACCCATTTACAAATTCTGCTGCCTGAATTGGAGCACCTCACCATAGAAAGTGAGGTGACATTTGCGCTGATCTACAAGCGTGAACACATTACACGACAAGGCAACGCTACGCTTAGGCAATTGGCCCAACAGTTTGCAACGGTGCCATTCCTGTTGATGGTGCATACGTTGGATACGGTGCATACCACTATTCGTATTCCGCCTGTCAAAAAAGCCCAGCAAGCAATGGCCATACAAAGCCGTTTGCAGCAAATGCTGCTAGCGCCGCTACAGCAGCATCTGTTTTGTTATGAGCCATTACCGGATCACGCCTTTAGCGTAGCGTGGACAGAGCGAGCCCCTTTGCAAACCTTGCTACATAGTCTGCATACGCTAGGGGTAAATCGTGTGCTAATGCAGCCCATTTGTCTCAGCAAAAC
>SRSN01000178.1 GCA_004791645.1 Alcaligenaceae bacterium 429 | reverse complement strand
GTCTATATAAAAACAGTCGCCCTGATGCAGAATCACAGGTTGGTAAAACTCGGTGTGCAGCTCTATGCTGCCGCTCAGCACATACACGAACTCCTCTCCTTCGTGTCGGCTCCAACCATCTTGTGGATCAATATTGTGTGCTTTGATGCGAGAGATAAACGGCATGATGTGTTTATTCGCTAATTGCGAACAGAGCACGCGGTGTTCGTACATAGGTGTGTCATGCCGTTCGCCATTACCTGCTCGCTCTATGGTGCGTCGCCCTGCGCCCATATGTTCTTGGGGTGGGGCGAATAGCTCCGCTATATCAACCTGAAACCCTCTAGCTAGACGTAGTAATACATCGTAGGTAGGGGAGCTTAGGCCGTTTTCTATCTTCGACAAACTGGACGAGGCAACACCGGTAGCACGGCTAGCTTGCTCCAATGTCCAGCCATGATGCTGGCGCAAAGAGCGTATGCGTTCGGCTAACGCAGATACCGAAGCTTGGACATCGGGATACGTCACGATAGTTTTCCTTATAGGGTGCCAATCAGGTAAAAAACATTAATGTTTTTTACCGCCTCCCAAGTACGCATCACGCACTTGAGGATTGGCCAGCAGCTCATCGCCGGAACCGGTCAGCGTGATTTGCCCATTGGTCATCACGTAACCACGGCTAGAGAGCTTGAGCGCATGGTAGGCATTTTGCTCGACCAGGAAAATGGTTTTTCCCAGCGAGGTAATGTCTTTCAGTATGTCAAAAATTTGTGCCACGATCAGTGGGGCCAACCCTAGGCTGGGTTCATCCAGCAAAATCATGTCGGGCCGCCCCATTAAGGAACGCGCCATTGCTAGCATTTGCTGTTCACCGCCAGAAAGTGTGCCTGCTCGTTGGTTACGACGCTCTTTTAGGCGAGGAAATAAGGCAAACATCTCGGTTTTGTCGGCATCGGCATGTTCCATACCGATAGGTAGTGTGCCTATCAGCAGGTTTTCTTCTACGGTCATAGAAGGGAAAATTCGACGTCCTTCGGGTACTTGCGATAGACCTTGGCGCGCAATATGGTGTGGCGGTAGCGCAGCCAGATTAGTGCCATTGAAAAGGATCTCGCCTTTGCGTATTTTGGGTAGCCCGAAAATGCTCATCAGTAGTGTGCTTTTGCCAGCACCGTTGGCGCCAATCAAACACACAATTTCGCCACGGTTCACATGCAGGGATACATCGTGCAGTACCTGAATAGCGCCGTAGCCATTACATACGTTTCTAATATCCAATAAGGCTGAGCTCATACCTGCTCCTCTGTAGCCGTGCCTAGGTAAGCGGCAATAACTTTTGGGTTGTTACGTATGTCGTCTGGGCAACCTTGGGCGATCACTTCGCCGTGATCCAGCACCACAATATGATTGGAAATATCCATGACCAACCCCATGTCGTGCTCAATCAGCAATACGGTAACGCCGAACTCATCACGGAGCTGGTGTATCAACGAGGCAAGGTGATCCGTTTCGGAAGGGTTCAAGCCAGCAGCAGGTTCATCCAAGCAGATCAGCAAAGGCTCGGTGCACATGGCTCTAGCGATTTCTAAAATACGTTGTGAACCATAGGGAAGCTCACCTGCTAAGCGGTTGGCTTGGTTCGCCATGTTCAAGCGCTCTAACCACTGCATGGCAGTTTCTACACCTTTGCGTTCACGCTCTTCAAAACGATTAGATGCCCACATGCCGCGCCACAAGTTGCCGTCTAAATGACGGTGTTGAGCAACCAGCAAGTTTTCCAAAACGGTCATGTCTTGGAATAAGCGGATGTTCTGAAAGGTACGGGCGATACCAGCACGAGTCACTTGGTGTGATCCGCCTACTAGGGGGCGAGTCAGCAGTTTGGCCACTTGTGCGCTGCGGCCATCTTCTCTGTGCAGAGTAATGGTGCCTTCGCTGGCACGGTAAAAGCCGGTGACGCAGTTAAATACCGTAGTTTTACCTGCGCCATTGGGGCCTATAAGAGCCGTAATAGAATGGCGTTGCACATCAAAGTTCACATTGTTGTTAGCAATAATGCCGCCAAAACGTTGGGTTAGTTGACGTACTGTCAGGATGGCGTCGTTGGCATTAGTCATGTTTGCCTCCAGCGAAAGCGGGGCGTTTGGCACGTATTAATCCATGTGGACGCCAGATCATCATCAGAATCATCAGTACACCAAACATCAAAATACGGTAGTCAGCAAGGTCTCGTAGCAGCTCAGGCAATAAGGTCAAAGCCAGCGCAGCAATCACCACACCCAACATAGAACCCATGCCACCCAACACCACAATGGACAAAATCAGCACTGACTCAAAGAAGTTAAAGGAAGTGGGGTTGATAAAGCCTTGGTAGGTGGCAAAGAACACGCCTGCAATACCACCGGCAATGGCGCCAATAGTAAAGGCTGACAGTTTGATGGTGACGTGGTTAATACCCAATGAACGGCAGGCAATTTCATCTTCGCGCAGTGCTTCCCACGACCTGCCCAACGGCATGTAGCGCAAGCGGTTAAAAAATCGCAGAGTGATGGCAACGACAATAAACAGGACTACATAAATAAAGAGGAACTTGTAATCGCCGCTGTAGGACAGCCCAAAGAACTCGTGGAAAGGCGTATTGCCGTTACTACTACGACGGGCAAACTCCATGCCAAAAAAGGTGGGGGATGGCGCAGCGGCACCGTTAGGGCCACCGGTCACATCTGCCCAGTTGGTTAATACCAAACGGATGATTTCGCCAAAGCCAAGGGTCACAATCGCCAGATAGTCACCGTGCATGCGCAAAACGGGGAAGCCCAGCAATGCGCCGCAGGTACCGGCGACTATAGGTACCAGTAACAGGGCAGTCCAAAAACCAAAATCAAAGTACTGCGCCCCTAATGCCAGTAGGTAAGCGCCCACAGCGTAGAAGCCCACAAACCCTAAGTCCAGCAACCCAGCCATCCCCACGACGATATTCAGGCCCAGCCCTAGCAGTACATAAATCAGAGCCAGCGTCAGGTTACTGATCCAGACCTTAGGCAGCAGGCCAGTGAGGTTCAACAGAATAGGTAGGCTCAAACCTGCAAGAAACAGCAGAGGTACGTAGATTTTCCAGGCGTTTTTCTGGCCACGTGGTTTAGGCAGGCTGACACCAAACACGAACAGTACAAACAAGCTAATCAATACCAATGCGGAGCTCGCGCCCACAGCGATCACTTTTTGCCAACCTAAGAAGCAAGCAAACAGAGCAAACAGCAGGCAACTGCCAAACACGCGCAAATTTTTAATGGCCGAGGGGGCGGAGGTAGACTCTACCGTGATTTCATCCGAGGCATTTTTTTGCTGTAAACGCTGCAGCAAGCGATTACCCGCAGGCAACTGTGCTAATACCGACACGCCAAAGCGCACCACAGTTACTAACAGCGCCAAGTAAATACCGTTTAGTAGTAGCGGTGTGCGTTCGGGCAGGAACTTGAAGTCGTACTGATTCAATACCAAGTTGGTAATGGGGCCCAGCAGAATCAAGGTAACCACGCCTGCAATTAACGCATCCTTAATGGAGTGACCCCAAGAAATGGGAGCATGGGAAGTCGTATGCATGGGTTACACCTTTTCCACAGCAGGGCGTCCAAGCAGGCCACTGGGTTTGAAAATCAACACCAGTACCAACACGCTAAACGCAAATACATCTTTGTAGTCACTGTTGACGAAGCCAGCAAAAATAGACTCCAGCACGCCCAGCAATAACCCGCCCAGCATGGCGCCAGGTAATGAGCCAATACCGCCCAATACTGCCGCACTAAATGCTTTCAAACCAATAATGAAGCCCACATAGAAATCGAAAGAGCCATAACTCAACGTCACCAGCACGCCCGCAATCGCGGCCATGACGGAGCCTATGACAAACACCATGGAGACAATGCGCGCACTGTTAATGCCCAAAATCGTGGCCATTTTGCGGTCTTGTTGCACCGCACGGCATTGGCGACCTAGGCTGGTGCCATGAATCATCCATGTCAGAATAGCCATAGCGGCTACGCTCACACCAATGATGATCAGGTTCATTAAGCGAATTTGAATGAAGTTTTCGTCGTCGCCCAAACGGAAGCTGCCAGAGATCAAAATAGGCACGCCTTGTACATTAGGGCCTTGAGCGAGCTGCACGTAATTTTGCAGTACCAATGACACACCAATGGCGGTAATCAAGGGGGCCAGTCTGGTGGTGCCAGTCAGAGGACGATAAACGGTGCGTTCAATAGACCAGCCGTACAACCCCGTGATGGCCATGGTCACAATCAAGGTAGTGAGTAGGGCAAACGGTACAGATTGAATACCGAAGAAAGAAATGACGGCTAAGGTAATGGCGGAAATGTAAGCGCTCACCATGTAGATGTCACCATGGGCAAAGTTAATCATGCCGATGATGCCGTACACCATGGTGTAACCGACTGCGATAAGACCATACACCGAGCCTAAAGTCAGGCCGTTGATGATCTGTTGACCAAAGATATAGATGTCCATGGACACAAACTCCAGGTTGGCGGGTAGCGGTTGCTACCCGCCGGGATAAGCGAAAGCGGTTTACTTCAGTTCGGCATATCCACCGTTGTCATCCCACTGGTACATGACATAGTTGGCAACTTGTAAGTCACCTTTGCTATCCCATGCTTTAGGGCCTAACACGGTTTGCACCTGATTGGCTTTCATCCAGTCAGCCAATTCTGTACCGCTGGTGGAGTTAGTTCCGGCCAGAGCGGCGGCCAAGGCTTGTACGCCAGCGTAGGCATACAGCGTGAAGCCATCGGATTTTTTACCCTCTGCGGTCAGTTTGGCGACCACATCTTTACTGCTGTCCATGTTGCGAGGGTCTTGAGGGAAGGTCATGTAGACACCGCTGGCGTACTGAGGGCCACCTGCTGCAGTCACAAAAGCTGGGTCCACAATACCGTCATCGGAAATGAAGGGTTGTTTCATGCCCTGCTCACGCATTTGGCGTACCAGCGTACCGGCTTCACCGTGCAAACCACCGAAGAATACGGCGTCTACATCAGCACTGCGCATACGAGTAACCAGTGCGTTGTAGTCGCGCTCACCACGGTTCACACCGTCAAACACGGCAACTTCTACGCCAGCCGCTTCTACCGCTTTACGAGTGGCATCAGCTAAGCCGCGACCATAGGTGTCTTTATCGTGAATCACCGCAATACGTTTGGCTTTGAGGTCGTTCACAATGAAATCACCAATGACCAGTGCTTGCTGATCATCCCTACCCACAATGCGGGTGACGGTAGGCATATCGCGTTCGGTAATGATGGGGTTGGTGGCACCGCATGCCATGGAAAGCACGTCGGCTTCGTCGTAGATTTCAGTGGCAGGAATATGGCTAGACGAGCAGAAGTGGCCCACTACACCTGCCACTTTTTCTTGGTCAACCAAACGGTTGGCAACGGCTACTGCTTGCTTGGGTTCGCAAGCATCGTCACCTTTGATCAGCTCTAACTGTTTACCGTTAACCCCGCCGTTGGCATTGATTTGCTCAACAGCAGCCACAGCACCAATCCAAAGCTGGTCACCAAATGCAGCGTTCGCTCCGGTGAAGGGACCTGCAATGGCGATTTTTACGGTTTCGGCGGCAGATGCGGCGAAGGGAAGCGCCAAGCAAAGCGTGGCGGCCATCATGGAAAAAGCAAACTTCCTTTTCATTTCATTGTCTCCTGATTATTGGAATAGTTGTGCTGCGTTGTGCCTGGTGGCAAAAAGGAGTGTTAGACGACGTTTTTCTCAATCAATGGCTGATTTTCTAAAATGCGCTGCCAGCCTAAGCGAGTGAGAT
Source organism: Alcaligenaceae bacterium 429 (assembly GCA_004791645.1). Lineage (GTDB taxonomy): Bacteria > Pseudomonadota > Gammaproteobacteria > Burkholderiales > Burkholderiaceae_B > Paenalcaligenes. The sequence goes on along the minus strand of SRSN01000178.1, from coordinate 1,212 downwards.
CTAAAGAGCGGAATTGGCCATAAATAATCAATTCACTAAGCGCTCTACCTACAGCAGGGGCTTGCTGCATGCCGTGCCCGCTTAAGCCATTGGCAAAAAGCAGGTGCTGCATGTGGGGGTGTGGACCAAGAATCAAGTTTTGATCCAACAAGTTCATGTCGTAATGACCAGCCCAGCTACGTACCAAACGCAGCGCCTCAAAGCCGGGCACGCGTTCAGCCAGCAGTGGCCATAACAAGTCATCAAATAATTCGTGCTGCACATCGAAGTCGGTGCAAGGCGGGTCTTGGTCTGCCGAGGGAGCAATACCAGCAATAAAGCCTTCGCCTTCAGGGCGGAAGTACGCGCCAGTAGGATCAATCACCATTGGGCAGCCCGGTACAGCAGCGGGGGAAGTGAAGTAAAACACACTGCGTTTATGGGATTGCACGGGTAAATCGATGCCAGCAGTCAGAGCCAAGCGGGTAGCGTCTGTGCCGGCGGCATTAATCACAAATTTGGCATGGATTTGCTCGCCGTTATCCAGTTCTACGCCCGTGATATGACCATTTTGGTGCAGCAGTTTTTGTACACGTGCCGAGCGATAGGTAGCACCTAGCGAGATGGCTTTGCGGCGCATGCCTTGCATCATGCCGTAGGCGTCTAGCCAACCTTCACCACTGAGGCCCAAGGAGCCAGCCGCCAAGTCGCTGGTGTTCATCCACGGGTATTTGGCAGCCAGACCAGATGCGTCATACATGTGAATGTTGGCGCCTTCAGCTTGCTGAACTTCTAGGTTGGAACGCAGTGTTTCCACACCATCATTAGTGGCCAGAAACAGGTAACCGCCTTCAACGAATGCGGGGTCAGCAGCATCGCCATCCACATCCATATTGCGTTTGAACTGGCGTAAAAACTCCGTACCAAACATGGACATACGGATGTTTTCCGGGGTGGAGAACTGATGTCGTATAGAGGCTGCGGACAGGGTGGTAGCGCAGTGTTGGTAGCTAGGGTCTTGCTCCAGCACCAGTACCTTACCCTGAAAATCGGGGTTGGAGAGCAGGAAATAGGCGGCTGAACTGCCGGTAGCAGCGCCTCCTACGATCACGACATCAAACAGCTGGGTTTCCATGATGAATAATTCTCCGGTATCGGATACGAGTGGTTGTGCTATGTGATGCTATTATTTTCATAATTGTGAAAATATTTTATTGGTGTTTTCCCTTTGAG
>SRSN01000177.1 GCA_004791645.1 Alcaligenaceae bacterium 429 | reverse complement strand
TGGCTTACCCGTGGCGCGGTTGTAGATAGAGCGCAGTTCGGGCAGCAGGTCTTCAATCAATTCACGGCGAGCGGCGATGTGCTCTAGCAGTACGCCGGGGTTTAGCGCAGACACAGAACGGTCGCGCCCGCGGCCTTGCCATTGCACTAGCCCTTCATTCGCCAGACGTGTAATGGCATCCGCACAGGTGGTGCGGGCAATATTGGCGCGTGTGGCGACCTCTGTCACCGTGGTGTCGCCCAGTTCCATGATGGCGCAGTAAACCTTGTACAGATTGCCTGTGATGCCAAGGCGTGCCAGCTTTTCTTTTAAATCCACTTTTTGATCCGTCAGAGTGTGAGAAGGCGTAGTGATGACATAACAATGATCCAGCGAATTTGGACATTGTAACCTTGCGCTTATGCTATCGTATTTTTTGTTTTGACGCTTTTATCCGTTAATGGTTGTGTTGGTGTGTTTGTCTTGTAATCCTTTGGTTTTGAAGTGTTTGTTTTAATTTGTGTCTGGTGAAAACCCCTATTAGATGAATATTGACGGAAAAATACGTCATAACTAGACTAGAAAAAAACAAACTATAAAAGCATGCGCAGTGGCACTGGCATGCGAGCACCTTATTTATTCCAAAACTAGGAGACAATCATGGGGATAGCCAACAGACGCGGAGTCAACCGTGCAAAGCTAATGGCCTTGGCGTGTGGTGCACTGTTAAGTGTGTCGGCGCAGGCAGCAGAACCTATACGCATAGGGATTTCGACCTTCTTGTCGGGAGCAGGGGCGGTATTTGGTGTGCCTGCACAGCATGCTGCGCAAATGCTGGCTGACTCCATCAATGCTTCTGGTGGCATTAACGGTGCGCCAGTAGAACTGACATTCATCGACGAAAACCGGGGTGTGGACAGCGTCGTGGTGGAGTACCGTGGCTTGGTGGAAGGCAATAAGGTGGATGCCATGATTATTGGCCTATCTAGCTCTATTTGCTTGGCCGTAGCGCCTGTAGCAGAGCAATTACAGATGCCTACTGTGCTGTGGGACTGCGGTACCGCACGCTTGTACGAAGAAAACCAATACCAATATGTGTACCGTACAGGGGATTACACCCCCTCTAATAACGTCGCGGCTGCACTGTACTTGCTGAAGACGCATCCAGAGGTCAAAACCATTGCGGCCATCAACCAAGATTACGCATTTGGTCGCGATAACTGGGCAGCGTTCAAAGATGCGGTGAAAGCCATTCGCCCTGATATCACCATCAGTGCCGAGCTGTTCCCACGTTTAGGTACATCAGATTATTCCACTGAAATTTCCCGCTTGTCGGCGCAGCGTCCAGACGTGATTTTCACTACCTTGTGGGGTGGTGACATGAATACCTTTGTGCGTCAGGCTAACTCTCGTTCGCTGTTTAAAAACAGCATTTTGGTATCGCCTAATGGCGAAGCTGCTTTGCAACAAACCGGTGCAGCGTTCCCTGATAACGCCATCGTAGGGGTGCGAGGCGACAGCTATGCCTTTAGCCCAGTGATGCAAGACAACCCTGAGCATGCCAAGTTTGTGCAGGCTTTCCACGAGAAAACAGGCGCTTACCCAAGTTTCCCGTCGTACCACATGGTGCAAGCGCTGCAAGCGATTCAAACTTCATTGCAGGGTTGGAATGGCGAGCGTGCCACGCTGAAAACCGACTTATTGGCTGGTCTTAAAGGGCTAGAACTTAACGATTTCACCGGCCATTTGGTGATTCGTGAAGACAACCAAGCCATGGAAGGGCAGTTGGTGGGTACCACACGTAGCTCGCCAGATCATGAGTTCAAAGTGATTGGTGATATTGCCATCATTCAGCCTGAGTTGACCTCGCCGCCTGCTGGAGAGTTGTCTCAAGAGTGGATCAAAAAACTGACTCAGGATGCTGTGCAAAACGTTCAGCTGCTTCCTTAATACGTAACTGAACGCTTATGACACAAATTTTCTTACTGGCAACGCTGGACGGCGTTGCCCAGGCCTCCATTTTGTTCTTAATTGCGGTGGGGCTGAGTTTAATCTTCGGCATCATGCGCATTTTGAATGTGGCGCACGGCAGTTTTTATGCGCTGGGGGCTTATGCGGCAGCCGTGCTGGGCGAGTATCTGTTTGGTGCTGAAGGCAGTTGGCTGAACTTCCCGCTCTTGGTGTTTGCTGCCGTGTTGGTGGGGGTGCCGCTGGGGGCTTTCATAGAACGCGTGGTGCTACGACGTATTTACGATAAGGAACACAGCCTGCAACTGTTGGCCACCTTTGGCATCTTCATGATTTTGGAAGACGTGCAAAAGTTGGTGTTTGGAGTAGAGCCGTATTTTTACGATGCACCGTCTGCACTGTTGGGTAGCACCGAAGTGTTCGACATTTTCTACACACGCTATCAACTGTTCGTATTGCCATTGAGTGCTGTCGTGGTGATGGTGGCGTTAAGCGTGTTCTTTAACCGTAGTCGCCAAGGCAAGCTCATCCGTGCGGTGATCGAAGATCGTGAAGTTGCCACCACGCTGGGTATTAATGCCAGCAAAGTCTATCTGTGGACCTTTGCGCTGGGGGCGTCATTAGCCGCCTTGGGCGGTACCTTGGCGTCGTCCACTACGTCGCTGGTGCCAGGCATTGGGGCGGATGCCATCGTGCTCTCCTTTGCCATCGTGGCTTCTGCTGGGTTGGGTCAGTTTCAAGGTGCTGCTGTAACCGCCCTGTTAATTGGGTTGGCGCAAGCATTTGCCACCTATTTATATAGCGATTTGGCGACGGTGGTGCCGTATATCGTGATGACCATCATTTTGCTGGTGAAGCCCTACGGCCTGTTTGGTCGTGCAGAGATCAAAAGGTTATGAACATGAAGGCATCATTGAAATCGTTGGGCATGAACAGCGTGGTATTTGGGCTGTTTGTGGTGTTGCCCATGTTGAATATGTCATTGCGCTCGTCGCTGTCGGTGGCAATGGCTTTGGCATTGTGCGCCATGGGAATGTTTTTACTCTTGCGTGCAGGGCAAGTGTCATTCGGGCATGCGCTGTATTTCGCGTGTGGGGCATACACGGCAGCGGCATTGTCCCGCGTCACGCAGTGGGATGTGCTGTGGATTATGGTGGCCAGTGCCGTTAGTAGTGCCTTGTTAGGTGCCGTGCTGGGGCTGATCTTGGCGCGTTATCGCGGCATCTTTTACGGCATGTTGAATTTGGCTTTTTCCATGGTGGGTTTCTCACTGTTGTTCAAGCTGTATGAACTGACTGGCGGTAGTGATGGCTTGGGTGTGCGCCAAGTGTCGCTATTGGGCATGAGCCTAGAAGCGCGTGACTTCGCGTGGTGGTTTTATGGTTTGTCGCTAGTGATGGTATGTGGTGCATACCGCTTGTGTGTGCAGTACTTGAATTCGCCTGTAGGGGCCGCGCTGCGTGCCATCAAAACTAACGAAACACGTTTGGAATACATGGGGCTGTCTGCTTACCGCGTGTTTTATTCCGGGCATGTGGTCTCAGCCATGTTGTGCGGTTTGGGTGGTTTTATTGTGGCCTTTTCTACCGGGCACGTGACGCCTGAGCTCTCGTACTGGGCGTTGTCTGCCGAGTTCGTCTTTATCGCTGTGCTAGGTGGTATGGGGCATTTGCGAGGTGCCGTGTTGGGGGCGCTTGTGTTTGAACTGATGCGTGCTGCAGTCAGTGCTTACGCTGTGAATGCGTGGCAATTGATGATGGGTTTGTTGCTGTTGGGGATGGTGATGTTTGCCCCAGGCGGTATTTGGAGCTTGTTAGAGAAGAAACAGCGCACCGTGAAAGGAGAGCAAGCATGACCCGCACCGCTATTTTGACAGCCGAGCACATACATCTGGAATTCGGTGGAGTGAAAGCGGCGAACGACGCCAACCTGGCGCTGTATCAAGGTGAGCTAGCCGCCATCATCGGGCCTAACGGTTCGGGTAAAAGCACCTTCTTAAACATTTGTACCGGCTACGTGCCTGCACAGTCTGGGTGTGTGAGTTTTCAAGGACAAGATATTACGCGCTTGAAACCACGCCGTATTACCCGTTTAGGCATTGCCAGAAGCTTTCAGCTACCGCAATTGTTCAGCGAGCAAACGGTAGTAGAAAACCTGCTGGTAGCGTTGGCGAGTCGTCATGGCTTCTGGAATTTGAAGTCGCTATACCAACGTGCATGGCTGACAGAGGCGCATGAGTTGTTGGATATGTTTGGCTTGGATCGTTACGCCCAAACCATTATTTCTGATTTGCCAGAAGGCATACGCAAGCTTATTGATATTGCCGCTTCTATGGCATTGCGCCCCAGCTTGTTGTTGATGGATGAACCCACCAGCGGTGTGAGTTCACAAGAAAAATTCCTGATTATGGACACCTTGGTACCTGTGCTGCGGCAGCAAGGCATTACTGCTTTGATTGTGGAGCACGACATGGAACTGGTAGAGAAATACATGGACAGGGTACTGGTATGGAATGCTGGCCAAGTGGCCGCTGACGGTACGCCAGCCGACATATTGACGCGTGAAGACGTAATCAAAAACGTAGTGGGGGTGATGTGATGGCGTTGAATGTACGTACGCTAAGCAGCCAAATTGCGGGTAATACCGTTGTGAGGCAAGTGAGCTTCGCCTTGGAAAAAGGCAAAACCACTGCACTGATAGGTCGCAATGGCGCAGGCAAAACCTCCTTGTTGCGCACCATCATGGGTTTATTGCCAGTCAGTGAAGGCGAGATGGAATTTCAAGGCGCCAATCTTAACCAACGTCAGGCGCATGATAGGCCCATGTTGGGCATAGGTTATGCACCCGAAGAGCGCCGGCTGATTGCTAAGTTCACGGTGCTGGACAACATGTTGGTGCCTGCGTGGGCCTGCAAATTATCACAGGCTGAAATAGGTCGCCGTTTGGCGCTGATCTACAGTTTGTCCCCCGAATTGGAACAGATAGGCAGCCGTTTAGGCGGACTGATCTCTGGCGGTCAGCAAAAAATGGTGGCGCTAGGGCGCGCGCTGATGGCAGGCGACAAACTGATTTTGTTGGATGAGCCGTTTCAGGGCTTAGCGCCAGCGCTCGCCATCCGCTATGCCGAATCGTTGAAAGCGCTGCGCCAAGCACAGCCCGATTTATCCATTTTGATTACTGAGTCTAATCCCAAATTATTGGAGCCTATTGCCGATCAATTTCTGACCATTGAGCGTGGCAGTTTGGTGGCTTAAGCCGTATTTACTAGGTAGGAGGAGAACCTAAATGACATTTCGTGCAGCAGTAGTACAGATGAGTGCCGTGCCGTTTGATAAGGCCAAAAGCACCGATAAAGTAGTGTCACGTATTGAGGAGGCCGCCGCGCAAGGGGCTAATCTGATCGTGTTTCCTGAAGCTACGCTATCAGGTTACCCAAAAGGGTTGGATTTCGGTGCCCGTGTTGGTGGTCGTCAGCCACGCGGTAAAGAAGAATACCTACGTTATTACAACGGGGCTATTGATGTACCCGGCCCTGAAACCGATCGTATTGGTGCGGCTGCAAAAGAAGCTAATGCCTACGTGGTGATTGGTGTGATGGAGCGAGAGCAGGGCACAATTTACTGCACGGCACTGCATTTTGGGCCTGATGGTGCGTTACTGGGTAAACACCGTAAGTTGGTGCCTACTGCGATGGAACGCATTATCTGGGGACAAGGCGATGGCTCCACTATGCCCGTGTATGACACCAGTTTGGGTGCCAAATTGGGTACAGTAATTTGCTGGGAAAACTACATGCCTTTGTTCCGTACCTACATGTACGCCAAAGGGGTGCAGTTGTATTGTGCACCTACCGCAGATGATCGTGATGTATGGCTGCCATCTATGCAGCATATTGCGATTGAAGGGCGCTGTTTTGTGTTCAGTGCATGTCAGTACGCGACGCGTGGTGACTACCCAGAAGACTACGATGCCATCCAAGGTGATAGCGCTGATGCCGTTATTTTCCGTGGTGGTAGCGTTATCGTTAGCCCAACTGGCGAAGTCTTGGCAGGCCCTAACCACGATAGCGAATGTGTGTTGTATGCAGAAATTGATGTGGACGATACCATTCGTGGCAAGTTTGATCTGGATGTGGTGGGGCATTACTCCAGACCTGATGTGTTCCGTCTGTTAGTAGATGAGGAACCCAAAACCAATGTGATCAGCACAGAAGCAGTATTGGGCGAATTTACCGCCTAAACCTAGTCGCTAGAGGTAGGTAACAACGCAAAAAAAACCTCCCCACAGGGTGGGGAGGAAAGCTACCGTCAAGTAGTTAATCAAATCGTGTCACTGCTAGGAACTGAGGTTAGAACTGGATACGCACCATGCTTTCTGGTGTTTCTGCTTTTTTGCTGTTGCCGTCATTTTTAACCGATACATACAGCGCTTTTTCAGCAGGGATGTATTCCACGCTATTAGGGTGTGGAATGAGTTCAATCGTTTGCAAAGGCTGGTAGGTGACGGTGTCGAAAATGCTGACCGAACCTTTGCCTTCTTCTTCACGTACGCCACCACGGTTTGCTACAAACAAACGCTGAGAGGCTTCATCAAAGCGCAGGCCAATAGGCACTTCGCCTGTAGGCATTACCGCCAAGGTTTCACCGTTATCGGCATTCAGTACAAATACCTGATGGCCGGGGCTACGACGGGTGTATTCACGTTCTAAGTGCAGGTTGCGTGGGGCATCTCTATCAATGCCTTGGTCTACACCAAATAAGCGGTTTTGAGCAGGGTCGTACACCAAGTTCAACAGTTGATCGGCTTGTACTTCCCACACATCGTCAATTTCCAGCGTTTGGCTGTTGACCACCATGATCTGGCCTTGCATGTTGGACACAAACACGCGGTTGTTGGCTTCGTCTACAGTGATGCCGGCAACGTTATAACCAAAGCCTGGCATGACTTTTTCCAGCTCTAGGCTGTCGGTGTTCACCACGAACAGCACACTATCAAAGCCTAAGCCCAAGCCAGGAGCAAACAAGCGGTGGTTTTTCTTATCCACAACCAGTTCGCGGGTCTTGTATTGGTAGTCGTCGGTGACCTTAAAGCGTTCCAACATTTTCAACAGA
>SRSN01000176.1 GCA_004791645.1 Alcaligenaceae bacterium 429 | reverse complement strand
CGATAGAAGAGCGGCATGCTTTGTTTCAATATGTTTTTCGCAACGTTATGATTGACATGAGTAGGAGGATAACGAGTTGCCATATTGTGAAATGACGGGAGGGTGCTGTCTAATATAAAGTGGTTACCTAAAGCCTGTAAGCCTTTGTTTTGTAAAGATCACAAATCGAAGTATTAGACAGCACCCTCCCGTCATTTCACAATATGGCAACTCGTTATCCTCCTACTCATGTCAATCATAACGTTGCGAAAAACATATTGAAACAAAGCATGCCGCTCTTCTATCGCCTCATACGGATACATTAGTCACGACTATGTTGCATAAGCCTTCAACTTAAATTTCCGTTTAATAAGGACTTAGTGATGAACTTACTTGAAACCACACAAAAACAGTACCGGCATATTTGTTTAGCTATTTATATAGGTGTAGTTGCAGGTATTTTTTCAGCCCTAGTTAAATCTGGCTTTGAAACACTCATTCCACCTAGAACCCCAGAAACCACACCGCCACCAGTCGTCTTGCTTGAGAAACTAGGGTTTCACGTTGACTCTATGACATACGAATGGTTAGGCTCCTCCATTAATTGGGGTGGGAATGGTGTTCATATACTATTTTCAATCACCATAGCTATTATCTACTGCGTTCTTGCCGAATACTTGCCAAAGGTAAAACTACTTCACGGTATTGTTTTTGGGTTCTTCGTCTCTGTGTTTGCTCATGGTTTAGTGGTCCCTTTGTTAGGCCTATCCGGTTGGTTATGGATTTCAGGCTCTGAGGCTTTAATCTCGGAATTCATCGGCACAGCATTTTGGATATGGTCTATCGAGGCTGTGCGTAGCAACCTTAGATACAGCTTCACAAAAGAGTTAGAGACTCAATAGTTAAACTCACCCTAGGGATACGATACTGTCCAAAAAATTAAGGCAGTATCGTAGATGCTCTTCCATCTTCTCCATATACCCTCTAATTGCTGTTATATACCTCTGTAACTCGTTTACTATGTCTGCATACTTTGCAGTGCTTGTATAGCCCAAACCAAATCAACAATCGCTGGAGTAAAAATGGAAAACCCAAATAAAACGATATCTCCATCACCATCCAACTCAAGAGACATGAAAGCTTATTGACATACCATCTTAGAGATATCTTATTTGTTGACCAATGAAGATTTTGGTTTAACGCTTTTCATGGGAAATTATCGTACACATATTGAATCAAGAAGGTTCCTTAAAACTGAAAAGGTGTCAAGCCATCTGAAAATTGGCATCATTATTTCTGCCAAAGACTCCATAAGAAGAAAGTGTCACAACTAGAGGTAATAGGCGTGATGCAAAACATTCTCGCACCAACTACACCTCTTGGTTAGGAACGGATCACAATGCCTTAAGTTTACTTTGAGAGTTTTAGGTATAAAAAGGCGACAATAGTCGTCTATTTAACACTCCCTTTCTCATTCTCATGCCTCTCCGAAAGACACTGAAAAGATAGCAATATATTTCCTTCTTTTCTTCTTGCTACTTTAGTCTGTCTGTTTTTTCATCCAGTTTAATAACTATGAGCTAAATGCTAGATTACGACATCACTCTATAACGATAAAAATTCAATGAAATTTTCTGGCCGTGGTTTAATTGCCGTTATTTTCCTAGTTGTTATTGCGAAAACTTGCGGTTCCGACAGTTCATCCAGCAAGGTTCGATCAACAACTCCTGTTGCTGTAGCTCCGCCACAGAGCTCTTTTGTAACCCCCTCGCCTACTACTCTACCTGCGATCGCACAAAGGCCCACACGCTACATTGGACCGAAATCACTTAATGTCCGCTCCTCTGCAAATGGCAGGGTGCTAAGCAGCCTTCCTCACGGTCAAGCTGTGACTATTTATGAGGAGCTCAACGGGTGGAGCAGAATCAGCACAGACACCGAGACTGCAAAATGGATTTCTAGTGATCATCTTTGTGTAGAAAAAGACTGTAGTGATATAAAAAAGTGGATGGCACCGCCTGCTCCACCGCCTAGGCCTACCGTCTCTCGAAGCTACAGCCCCTCATCAACCCGATCAAGCTGCCCATGCTCCTCAAACAGTAACTGCTACGGCCCCAGAGGGGGCAGGTACTGTATTACATCAGGTGGGAACAAAAGGTATAGATAACTACGTTGCAGCACAAATACATAGGTACAAAAAAGCCCACCGACGTGGGCTCTATATCAATTCTTTTGAAAAACTAATCTTCTGACTCGTCAAAAATACGATGATCGTATCCGAATAGCTTTTCTAGCATTTTCCGCTGCTTGTTTTTCTTCATCAACCACTCTCTCGTCGTCGCCCTGATCCGTGACAGAGTAGGATATAAACGAACCTGCTAAAACCAAAATAACACCCGCTGAGATTATCACCCCACGACCAAATGCTGTCTTCTTAGTGCTAGCGAACACCAAGGGCCATAGCAGCACTGCACCCACTATTGCGATCACCTCACCAATCACAGACCGTCTCCTGATAATCTTAAAAAATCTCTAGCATAGAAAACATACTCTCATGCAGTACTGCAGCCGTCCAAAAGAACACAGGGATAATAACAGCACAATCAAGTAGCGAGAATGCAGGCTATTTCCTCGTCTGTAGTTTGCTTCGCGATTATTGAGCCACTCTGCAAGATCATATCTGCTCAAGGTAAATCATCTCTGAAACCACGCGTCACTGCACTCTATACGCTATATTGATATGATCCGTTTTCACCAACCACTCTTTAGCGAATTGCGTAGCACTACCGGGGTTTAGAATGACAAAAACATGGATGCAGTTTTTCACTGTGCTGATGCTATCACTTTGCGCTGACGTTAATGCTAACTCTCTTTCTACTGCCAAGGCATCCGTAACTTTTGACCAAAACCTGTTTGATCAGTGGCTTAGTTCAGCAGAATTAAAAGCAGAACAAGGAGATGCTGTTTATCAAAACGAATTAGGCATCGTATACCTAAGAGGCGAAGGCGTTGAGCAAGACTACACGCAAGCCCAAGAGTGGTTTAAAAAGGCCTGTGAAAATGGCAACCAAAATGGCTGTAAGAACTATCGCAACCTTCATGAGCACCGTGAGTAAATCTCAACTCCTTCTACGCGATGCGATCAACCATGAATATCACGATGACCGTTTTTCAGTTTTCACTCTCTTCACAAGCAAAAAAACGCCACCAAGCTCAGGCAAGCTATGGTGGCGTAAAGCTTTTCCATTACCTTAATGTATGAAAAAACATGCACCCTAAAGATAGCCTGCAAATTACGCTAATCACATAAGAAGTTTCTGAATTCCTATGCGCTGACCAACGCCAGCTATCTAGTAAGCACACCCATAGGGACTCACACACTGTATAGAAACCAGCGCTGTAGACCCTGAACCTCATACCCCATACTCAAGAGTTCATTCCTAAATTCTTTAAGATGGCGGTGGCTTTCACTCAATAGCGTTGGTATGCTTACCAGCTACGTGTTTTTGACTGAACGACCATTTCTCTTATGGAGCTCCAAAAGCACCGAACATTAGCCCTCACCTTACTAAGCGTGCAGGCAGCTGCTTCCACATACACTAACAATAATTTTTTAGCTCCTCGGAGAGAGATGCATGTCGAATATCAAAAACATCCTTGGCATAGCAATGGCTTTTGTAGGAGTCGTTGTGGGTGCTGGTTTTGCATCGGGCCAAGAAGTCCTGCAATTTTTTAGTAGTTTTGGCTACTGGGGGCTTCTAGGCGGAGTGATCAGTGGCTTGTGTTTTGCACTACTAGGAATGGCGGTTGGTGAGTTAAGCCAAGTATCGGCATCGCATTCGTTTAAAGAAGGGTTGTATTTGATTTGTGGGCCACGACTCGGCATTGTGGCTGACATCATGATCACTTTCTTTATGTATGCCATTGCTGTGGTGATGTTTGCGGGTGGCGGCTCGTTGATGGAGCAACAATGGGGGGTACCTGCAGAATACGGCAGCATCGCGGTAATGTTGGTCACAGTATTGATCGTGTTTTTGCGCGTAAACCGAGTCTTGGCCTTTATTGGTAGCATTACTCCTCTATTGGTATTGATGGTGATTTTTCTGTGTATTTACAGCTTAAATACACGCAGCCTACCTTTAGAAGAACTGGATATTATTGCCAACACAAAACCACAAGGAGCAGGCAATTGGTTAGTAGCCGCCCTACTCTATGTGTCTTACAACATGGTGGTGGGTGCGCCGTTTCTGATGATTGCGTGTTCGCAAGCCACATCTAAACGTAATGCGCTACTAGGCGGTCTAGTGGGCGGTTTGCTGCTGGGCGGGTTGATTGTTTTGATTAGCGTCAGCGTGTTTGGACGTATTGACACCATTGGCTCAGCGGCATTGCCTATGTTGATGCTTGCTACCGAGCAGTCCAGACTTTTGGGGACGCTGATCTCAGTCGTGATTTTTGCGATGATCCTGACCACATCGGTGGGGGTTTTATACTCTTTCTCAGCGCGTATTTTTACCCCTAACACACTTAAATTCAATATTGGTACGGCTGTTGCGGCCTGCTTGGGCCTAATCGGTACAAAGGTTGGTTTCATTAACTTGGTAGGCACTGTCTATCCATTTTTTGGCTACTTTGGCTTTGTGCTAATGGCCTGGATTCTGATTGCTTGGATACGTTTACGTTATGTGGGCAGTCATCCTGCTTGATCACCCACAGTAAACGTTATGCTCTTCATTCAAACACTGTGGCAGCAATTGGGGCCTGTGGCCTCACGTCCTTCTTGGAAGGAGCTCGCACGCTCCAGTATTGGCGTTGGACTAGGCGTTGCGCTCGCCTGTTTGCTGGTAGTGCTGGCCGATTATGTTCACCCCCACCTTCTGTTTTTATTTGCTCCACTAGGGGCCAGCGCAGTACTGGTGTTTGCTGTGCCCAGCAGTCCGTTGGCACAACCGTGGAACTGCATCATTGGCAACAGCGTATCCGCGCTTTATACCTTACTGCTACTCTGGGCGCTTCCCTTTCTGCCTCATACCGTTCTGGCCACACTGGCCGTAGCGGGTGCGGTGGCGTTGATGCTTCTGCTGCGCGCCCTGCATCCACCCGGTGGTGCTGTGGCCTTGATGATGGTGTTAGCGGCAGAACAGCTTTTACCCGTAGATTGGCTGCTGCTACTCCCCGTGACAATGCTTTCGGCTGCTGTCGTCGCGGTAGGTGTGCTCTATCATCGCACTTGCGGTCGTAGCTATCTGCAGCACTCCCTCGCTGCCACCAAAACCCAACGCCCCAGCACTCGTCTAGCGCTAAGCGAGGATGATCTTCAACAACTGCTACAACGCTTTGAACAGAGCTACAACCTGACCCCTGAGGACTTGGGTGATCTGCTTGCTGCCGCCGAAGAAGACGCAATCAAACGCCGTATGTCCAGTGTGAACTGCGGCACAGTGATGTCCTCTACCCTACTCACCATTGGCGTAGAGACCCCGCTTGAAGAGGTCGCTGAGCTCTTTCATCGTCATCTGATTAAAAGCTTACCCGTAGTTGATAATCAGGGAGAATTGATTGGGCGTGTGTTGCGTGCCGATCTGTTCGACTGGCTCTGGCAAGACCACCATGCGCGGCAGCAGCAAACGCTGTGGAAACGTCTGCGCAATAAATCAGCTAAAGAGCAATCAACCGCTAAAGATCTGATGCGCATGCCTGAGATGAGTGTGCAAGAGGACACACCTATGGGGGATCTTTTACAAGAACTTGCTTCGCATGACGTGCAGTTTATTGCCGTATTACGCGAGAAAGTTCTGGTTGGTGTGATCACGCGCTCTGACGTTATTCGTACGCTGCTAGCTCTTAACCAATAGATTGATAGCATGGCGAGCTAGGCTGCAACGATAGCCTAGACGCCGTTAGAAATCGGTAATCCAACGCGAGCATACCTACTAGCGCTCACTTGGTAGGCGTAAACACCACCTTACTAAACAGAGCCCAAAAACCTCCAAGTGCGACTACGGCCACACCAACCACTGCTATGGCCATCACATAAGTATCAGCCGTGGCTAGCATCAATGCCGTAATAGTACTCACCCAATACGTAAGCACTGCTGCAGAGACGATAAACGCCATCTGCATCGCAGCTTTTGCTTTACCGGTTTTCCAGAGGACTATCGCTAGTAGCGCTACCGCTGTAGAAAGCAAAATAGGCGCTACGAGTGCTGCACCACATACCAGAACTAGAAAAATAGCTATCTGCACCTTAAAGCCTCACAGGTTTTATTGCTGTACATAATGATAGTGCCCTATAGGCATATCTCGCTGATTTATTTCATACGCGAGCCCTTGCCAAGGCTAACACTACCAGTACACTGATAGAGCACCTCCGCCCCCCTATCCCCTTGCACAGTGGCACGCCCAATCATGACTGACATCACTCTCCGAACAGCCCGTTTCCCTAGCGATCAACCCGCAGTACTTGAGATTTTTAGAGAGTATGTCAAAAGCCCTAAACAAGATCTGTCCTACCAGAATTTTGAAACCGAGTTTGCCTTACTACCAGGCGACTATGCAGAACCTGCTGGTCGTATTCTATTAGCGTGGCACAAGGGTAATGTCGTTGGGTGTGCCGCTATTCGTAAGGTTGATCACTCAGCATGCGAGCTAAAACGGGTGTATGTTCGCCCTGTTGCCAGAGGCTTAAATATCGGCAGATTATTAGTTGAGCAGTTAATCGCTGAAGCTACGTTGATTGGCTATTCGCGTATGTGCTTAGATGTGTTGCCTGAGTTTCTTACCGCGCAAAAACTCTACGAATCCTTAGGCTTTCTGCCTGCTAATCCCGTTAGCTACAACCCCGTTCCTGGTACTAAATTTTTAGCCTTAGAACTGTAAGCACAGCATGGGGGAGTTCACACGGTTCAGTACTAGCATCACATTTAGCAGACACAAAAAAACCGACAGTGTTTATACATGCCGGTTTTTTAGAGCTATCTCTTCTTACATGGCGATGTAAGAAATGAGATTACACAACTTGGATATTCGTCGCGCAAGGTCCTTTTTGACCCATGCCAGCAACAAAAGACACTCGTTGGTTCTCTTCAAGAGACTTAAAACC
>SRSN01000175.1 GCA_004791645.1 Alcaligenaceae bacterium 429 | reverse complement strand
ATAATTAACAGAACGGTGTCACTTCCCGGCTGTGCCTGTTAGTATGTAGGGTTCATGTCATGGTTACTACCCTACTAAGTACGGGTCGCGGGCATCGCGGCGTCTTGCCAAAAACATAGATGACGAACATTGAAGTCCTACGCTCACTCCCTACACAGGATCTTGTGAATGCGGCTCCATCACTCGTAAAAACCTGCATGCTCATCACAAGCATCGCCCATCATCGACTGGTTTGGTAAGGGGCGATCACTTCATTTTTTGTTTTTTATCACCGCGGACATCTACGTCTAAAAACATCTAATTATGAGCACTTCTTCACTCTCACGTACAGAAAAAGACCTTCTTGGAAAACGAGAGATCCCTGCCGACACCTACTACGGTGTACAGACACTGCGCGCAGCCGAGAACTTCAATCTGACCGGTATTACTCTGGCAAACTTCCCTAAGTTTGTCGCCGCCTTGGCAATGGTCAAACACGCCGCCGCATCAGCCAACAACAAGTTAGGCTGCCTGAGTGACGAAAAATTCCAAGCTATTACCAATGCGTGTAATCGCATTATTAATGGCGAATATCTGGATCAGTTCGTAGTGGACATGATTCAGGGTGGCGCTGGTACGTCCACCAACATGAATGCCAATGAAGTGATTGCAAACGTGGCACTGGAAAGCATGGGCCATCAGAAAGGGGAGTATCAACATCTGCACCCCAACAATGATGTGAACATGGCTCAGTCCACCAACGATGCCTACCCTACTGCGATTCGCGTAGGCTTGTTGCTAAGCGTTGAGCGTTTGACTCAAAGCTTGGATCAGCTGGTTGCCTCTTTCAACAGCAAAGCCGACGCTTTTGACGGCATCCTGAAAATGGGCCGTACCCAAATGCAGGACGCTGTGCCTATGACTGTAGGTCAAGAGTTCCGCGCTTTCGCAAACAACATTGCTGAAGATGCACGTCGTATTCGTCAACAAGCTCCTGAGCTATTGGAAGCCGTGAACCTAGGCGGTACTGCGATTGGTACAGGGATCAACGCTGACCCCGACTACCAAATGCTGGCTGTGAAGTTCTTGGCTGATGTAAGTGGTTTCGACATCAAAGCTGCTCCAGACTTGATCGAAGCAACTTCCGACATGGGCGACTTCGTTTCTCTGTCTGGCGAACTGAAACGTACTGCCGTTAAGCTGTCCAAAATCAGCAATGACTTGCGTTTGTTGTCTAGCGGCCCACGTACCGGTATTGGTGAAATCAACCTGCCAGCACGTCAGCCCGGCAGCTCCATCATGCCAGGTAAAGTAAACCCAGTAATTCCTGAAGCCGTCAGCCAAGTAGCTTTCGAAGTGATTGGTAATGACTTGGCTCTGACATTCGCTGCTGAAGCTGGTCAGTTGCAGTTGAACGCTATGGAACCACTGGTTGCCTACAAACTGTTCAGCTCCATCGAAATGCTGGCACGTGCTGCCGACATGATGCGCACTCTGTGTATTGACGATATCACTGCTAACCAAGAGCGTTGCGAAACACTGGTTAAACAGTCCATCGGCTTGATCACTGCGTTGAACCCATACATCGGCTATGAAAACTCCACACGTATTGCTAAACATGCGTTGGATTCAGGCCGTGGCGTATTGGAACTGGTTCAGGAAGAGCAATTGCTGGCTGAAGATGTACTGTCTGATGTAATGCGTCCAGAGAACATGATCGCTCCACGCAAAGCACAATAATTCGTTATTGTCTAATGTTACACAAGACCGCCTAGTGAGCTGACACCCCTAATCGGCAATCAGTCACTACGCAGCTAAGGTCTGAGATTCTGGTATCACACCGAACTCAGGCCTTTTTTGCATCTACTGCTTTTGTGCCTATCTCTATAGCTAAATCATCAGTCACGCCTAAACACTTAGCTATATAGATAAGAGAAAGGCAGGCCAAATGGCCTGCCCTTGCTCCTTCACTGATACGACTACTATCAGTTGGAATATGCGGATTCCCCGTGCGAGGAAATATCCAATCCAGTACGTTCTTCATCTCGGGTTACTCTCCATCCAATTGCTGCATTCACAATCACGCATCCTGCTAACGTGACTACGCCAGACCATATCATGGTGATCAACACGCCTTCTGCCTGTATCCACAGTTGGTAGGGCACTTCAGAAAAGCTCGCCAAACCTGGGCCACCCAGTAACTGGGCATTGAACACGCCAGTCAACAAAGCACCAACAATACCGCCCACACCATGAATGCCGAACACATCCAGCGCATCATCCACGTTCAGAGCATGCCGTAAACCATTGACACCCCACACGCACACTGCACCAGTTAGCGCACCAATCAGCAATGCACCAAACGGCCCGACGAACCCCGCTGCTGGCGTAATACCTACCAGCCCAGCAACAGCCCCTGATGCCGCACCCAATAACGAGGCTTTTCCTTTAGCCATGCGTTCCACTATCAACCACGCCAGAATCCCACCGGCTGCAGCGATTAGCGTATTAAAGAATGCCAACGCAGCAAGTGTGTTTGCGCCTAATGCTGAACCCGCATTAAAGCCAAACCAACCTACCCACAATAATGCCGCCCCTGTCATGGTCATCGTCAGATTATGCGGACGCAAAGCCTCGCCACGCCCATAGCCTAATCTACGTCCGGTGTACCACGCCGCCACTAAAGCAGCCATCCCCGCGTTGATGTGTACGACTGTGCCGCCTGCGAAATCTAGTGCACCACGCTCAAACAACCAGCCCCCCGGAGACCACACCATATGGGCAATAGGCAAATAGGAAAAAGTCATCCAAATTGCCGTGAACAAGATCACTGCACCAAAGCGTACGCGTTCCGCAAAGCCGCCCACAATCAATGCGCAGGTAATGCCGGCGAAGGTAGCTTGGAAAGCTACAAAGCTAATTTCGGGAATACTACCAGCAACTTCAAAGGTGTTTTCAGGAAGATTAAACACCCCTGCCAAAAATACTTTTGACCAGCCACCAATAATGGCATTGCCATCGGTAAAGGCTAAGGAGTAGCCGTAGGCAAACCACAAAACTATCGCCAACCCAAAGGTTGCCAATACTTGCGTGGAGATAGACAGCACATTTTTACCGCGCACCAACCCGCCATAGAAAAGCGCTAGGCCGGGCGCGACCATCATCAGTACGAGCAGAGTCGACATACTGACCCAGGCAAAATCTGTTGAGTTCATACATATTCCTTGATAGGTAAATCATTAGTTTGGGAGGGGCGCTAAATCGCCCCATCCCCTGCCTCTTGCGTACGAATACGAACCACCTGCTCTAACGGCAGCACAAATACCTTGCCGTCGCCGATATTGCCGGTGAATGCCGCTGCGCACAGCCCCTCGATCACCCTATCGGTGTCGTGGTCGCTGACAGCAATTTCAATTCGTAGTTTGGGAAGAAAATCGACAATGTAGTCCGCACCCCTGTACTGCTCGGTGTGCCCTTTTTGTCGACCGAAGCCTCGCGCTTCGCTGATGGTCATGCCCTGAACGCCAAGCATAGACAACGCTTCTCGAACATCGTCTAACTTGAAGGGCTTAATAATGGCAGTAATCAACTTCATGATTATTTCCTCTGTTGCTCATTAAAAAGATGTGCAGGCACGCCAGGCGTGCCAGAGCTCCAGAGAAAAAATACCTTGCGATCACGAGGCCTGTTTCCAGGAATACTCGGACTCGCCAAACGCCCTATTTACTAAAATAAACACAAATAAAAAAACGCACCAGAACTTCGTGTTTACCCTTAGATTCTCGTGGTGGCGCTACTACAAAAACCACCAAAACGGCGTATATAGCATGATGATGCAACACTCTAACGGTCGTTAAAACACTCTCAAAGCTATGAAACACAACGGCATAAGAGGTAATACCTTTTTTATGCCAAAAAATAAGCTGTCTCTGCCTTGTGTTCAGGGGATGAAATTTTAGAACTCAACACCTATTTTCCCTCTTTGACAAAGCCCATCACACCATGCTGTTATTACGGAAGCTGGCGTAATACATTACGCGGCATATATATACTTTATAAACAAACAAGCAAGCGTCCTTCGCTCTAAAAAGGAGACCTTATGCAGCACATTAAAATTAAACCTGGTGCTCCATTATCTGAACAGGCAGAAATCGGTCATAACCGCTGGCACCCCGATATTCCAGAACTCACTAGCGTCAAACCCGGTGAAGAGATCATTCTGGAATGTCTGGATTTCTTAGATGCCCAGATCAAAAACACCGATAGCGTGAACGATGTACGCGATGTAGACCTAACTCGTGCTCACCCACTAACTGGTCCTGTACACGTAGAAGGCGCTGAGCCTGGCGATATTCTGGTGGTAGACCTGCTAGATATTCGCTGTATCACTCCCGTAGGTTTCTCTGGTATTTTTGCCAAAGAAAACGGCGGTGGTTTCTTGGTAGATACCTTCCCTGATGCAGACAAAGCAATTTGGGATTTGCACGGTATGTACGCCACATCCCGACACATTCCTGGTGTGCGTATTGGCGCAATGATGCACCCTGGCTTGATCGGTACACTGCCTTCTCACGATCTGCTGCGTGAGTGGAACCGTCGCGAAGCTCCTTTAGGCGCGAAGAAACAAGCCAATATGCCTTACGCCGACACAGCCGTACTGCGCGGTCTGAAAGGCGCCGAGTTTGACCGCATTGCTGCTGAAGCAGCTCGTACCGTGCCTCCACGTGAGCACGGTGGTAACTTGGACATCAAAAACCTGACCATCGGTTCACGCATTTACTTCCCTGTGTACGTAAAAGGCGCAGGTCTGTCCATGGGTGACTTGCACTTCTCACAAGGGGATGGCGAGATCTCTTTCTGTGGTGCGATTGAAATGGATGGCGCAGCACATCTGGGCTTTGATCTGATCAAAGGCGGGATGGCCAAATACGGCATCACTGCACCTATCTACGTTCCAGGCAAACACGATGTACGTTACGACGACTGGCTGAGCTTCACTGGTATCAGCGTAGAAAACCGTGTGAACACCTATCTGGACGCCACTGTTGCCTACCGACAAGCCTGTCTGGCTGCTATCGATTACATCTCTCGTGTAACTGATCTGAGCCCAGCACAAGCCTACATGCTGCTGACCGCAGCGCCTGTTGAAGGCCGTTACGGCGGCGTCGTTGACCTGCCTAACGCATCCGCATCGGTATCCATTCCTACCGGAATTTTCGATACCGATATTCTGCCAAAAGGAGCACTGAATGAAGCTGCTCGTTTCGGCCGTCCTGGTGTAAAAACCACTCGCGGGTAATCGCTACAACCCACCCTATGACGAACACGTTATAGGGTGGTCAGACTGATTAGTGAGATCACAATGCCTCTTTACGATTACGAATGCTCCCACTGTGACAGCATAGTCAGTGCATTACGTCCCATGGCACGTCGCCATGACCCCAGCACCTGTCCAGATTGCGAAACGGGTACGCTGAGCCTGAAGATTACAGCGCCTCGTAGCCTGCAATTCAAAGATGGTCCTCGTCGTGCGCTAACGCCACAGCAAGCGCTGGCAGGCCCTGATGTACGTGGCCCAGGCACACGAGCTGGCACACGCAATTCGGTATTACATAATTGCGCTGGAGCAGCCTGTGCTGTATGTGCCGCTTGATAATGGCAACCATGCCATCTCGCTATAGTCCATTACTAGGTATCAGACCCGTTTACACACGGGCCTGACCTTACATCGCTCTACAGAACGACACAGTACTGTGTAACAATACACGTGGGTAATACATTGTTGGGGTAGCAGGAATCATGCAATATGAGGCCATTCTTTTTGACTGCGATGGCGTCTTAGTAGACAGCGAACCACTGGCCTTACGACTGCTGCAAGAAATGCTAGCAGACCTAGGATGGCACCTGAGCACCGACGAGTGTGAAACGCTGTTCATCGGAAAATCTACCCGAGATGAACTGCAACTGATTCAAGCCCGCACTGGCAAAAAACTAGAACAAGACTGGATAGACGAATTCCACCTGCGGCTAATGCAATCCTTACGCCAAAAACTGGTGCCTGTACCCGGCATCATCCCTACGTTACAAGCCGTACAAGCGCACTGGGGCAAAAAAATGGCCTGCGCCTCGGCCAGTGAATATCACAAGCTGCATTTGCAATTGGATATGACAGGGCTATTGCCATATTTTGAAGATCGTATTTTTAGCGGTGGCGATGTACCCCGCAATAAACCCTATCCAGATGTCTATCAGAAAGCCATGTCTGTACTGGGTTGTGCACCTGAGCGCTGTTTAATTATTGAAGATAGCGTGACAGGCATTACGGCTGGTGTAGCCTCTGGTGCAACCGTGTGGGCCTATGATCCTAAACACAACCCAGCTCCGCTGTTGGAGCTAGGTGTACAGCGCACATTCAATCATATGCAGGACTTACCTGCACTGCTGTCTATTGCTTACCCTTGTGATGCATCGTCACAGTAAAGACAACTACTGAGGCTAGGATTATTAGCACTGTCGTAGACCACTACAGTGCGTAGCTGCCATACCCAACGCATGTCGTAGCGTATGTCTTGCAGCTCTTTAATGGAATCCCGGGGATACACCACCCAGACCGGGCCAAAATGCCTGACAGACAAGCGCAACCCGCTCATAGAGTGCGCAAAAATCGCATCAAAACGTCTGAAATCGCTGAGTGGCACATCAATAATGTACCCGTTCAGCGCTTCCAATCTGACGGTATCACCCACAAAGTTGAATTTGTCTAATACGTTACGTATTAAGGGTCCGCTGAATATATGAGAGCCATATGTCACTTGTGTAGACGTTTGCACTCTCTGTTCGGGGAAAGCATATAGCTCGGCATAGCTCATTGTGTAGACATGGGCTTCATCTTCGCCCGCCTTCTGACCCACAAAAGTCAGTACTACATCGTTACTATTTTCCGCCTGAGAAAGACCTGTTGTGAAGAGCATCAATAAAAAGACGCCCACACAATACCAAAGCCTTACTCTTTGCTTCGCCCCATTTGGCATATCACCCATTGCTGTCTCCGGCCGCATACAAAATGAAGCAGATAAATATTTTCGAAAATTATAAACACAGTATGGCAATTTATTGTCACACATTAAAAT
>SRSN01000174.1 GCA_004791645.1 Alcaligenaceae bacterium 429 | reverse complement strand
TATTTGTTGGTGAAGACGGAGTTCTGTATCGCCATCACCAATGGGCTGGCGTAGTTTTCCGAGGCAATCAGCTCTACGTGATCTTCTTGGCGGCGTTGTTCTTTTTGTAGGGCCGTAGCAAGCGTGGGGTCAAATTCTGCGAGGGTGAGAGAGGTATCGTACATGTGATGATCCTAGGTTCGTAAAGAAGGTTGTTTAGTGCTGCGCACGGGCTCAGGCATATCCAGATCCAACTGATGGCGTATGTCGCGAATCATGTCACTGGCGACGGCTAGCGCTTCGGCAGCAGGTTTGTTGGCTAGGCTTTCTATGAGCCACGAACCGATGACAACGGCGTCAGCTGTTTGAGCAATGGTTCGGGCCGTACTGGCATCGCGTATGCCAAAGCCTATGCCGATGGGAATGTGTACGTGACGACGTAGGCGTGACAACATCTGCTGTACCAACGTGGTGTCTAAGGTTTTGGCGCCCGTGACGCCTTTCATGGACACACCATAGACATAGCCACTCGCACGCTCAGCCACTTGCTGTATACGTACCTCGGTAGAGGTTGGGGCTAACAAGAAGATCAAATCTATGCTGTGCTGGCGCAGTTGTGCAGCTAGTGTTTCGGATGCCTCGGGTGGGTAATCCACCACTAACACGCCATCCACACCGGCCATGGCTGCGTCTTCGGCAAATGCACCGGCATGGCGTAAGGTGTCGTAGCGTTCTATAGGGTTGGCGTAGCCCATTAACACTACAGGCGTGTCGTTATTGGTCTGCCTGAATTGGCTGACTTGTTTTAATACGGTGGGTAGCCCTATGCCTTGGCGTAATGCCTGTTCGCCAGCCGCTTGGATGGTTGGCCCATCCGCAGAGGGGTCTGAAAACGGTACACCTAACTCTATAACATCCGCACCAGCCTCTACCAAGACGTGCATCAGGGCAGGGGTGATGTCAGCATAAGGGTAGCCTGCGGTTACGTAGGGAATTAAGGCTTTGCGGGACTGTGCCTGTAGCCGTTCAAAAGTGGCAGCGATTCTACTCATGTTGGCCCTCCTGCGTGGTAGCGCTAGCCATGACGGTTTCCATATCCTTATCACCGCGCCCCGATAAGTTGACCAAAATGGCTTGTTCGGGCGTAAGCGTAGCGGCCAGCTTGATGGCATAGGCTACGGCATGGCTGGCTTCCAGCGCGGGAATAATGCCCTCTACTCGGCAAAGCTGGTGAAAGGCGCGTAGAGCTTCAACATCGGTAATGCCTACGTATTCAGCCCTACCTATTTCATGTAGCCAAGCGTGTTCAGGGCCAACGCCGGGATAGTCTAGACCGGCACTGATGCTGTGAGTGGGCTGCACTTGGCCCAGATCATCTTGCAAAATCAACGAGCGGCTGCCGTGCAGTACGCCTATGCTACCGCGTTGAATGGAAGCAGCATGTTGGTCAGAATCCAATCCTAAACCAGCCGCTTCTACACCAATCAAGCGCACCGTTTTATGGTCCAGATAGGGGTGAAAAATGCCAATGGCGTTACTGCCGCCACCCACGCAAGCAATCACCACGTCTGGCTGTTGTTGAGCCATACCCAGCCGCTGCAAAAGCGTAGGCATTTGTTGTAGGCATTCTTTACCGATGACGGTTTGAAAATCACGCACCATGGTGGGGTAGGGGTGCATGCCTGCTACCGAACCAATGAGGTAAAAAGTGTCGTCTACGTTGGCCACCCAGTCGCGTATGGCATCGTTCATGGCGTCTTTAAGGGTGCGGCTACCTGTGGACACAGGCACTACCGTAGCCCCTAGCAGTTTCATGCGTTGTACGTTGGGGTTTTGGCGTTGTATATCTTCGCTGCCCATATAGATGACACACTCCAAACCATAGCGCGCACAAATGGTGGCGACTGCTACGCCGTGTTGTCCGGCACCAGTTTCGGCAATGATGCGTCGTTTTCCCATACGTAATGCCAGCATGGCTTGGCCTATTACGTTATTGATCTTGTGCGCGCCAGTGTGATTTAGGTCTTCGCGCTTTAGAAAAATACGTGCACCACCGGTTTCTTCACTCAGTCGTTTGGCGTAATAAATAGGGGAGGGCCTACCTACGTAGCTAGCCAACTCTTCCGTGAACTCGGCGATAAACGCAGGGTCGTGACTATAGTGCTCATAGGCCAGACGTAATTCTTCTACGGCTTGCGATAAGGTTTCGCTGATAAAACAGCCACCAAAAGGGCCAAAAAAACCTTCTTTAGCCAGCGGGTCGCTGTGCGAATATGTGGTCATGCGGTACTCCTGTGCACAGCGTCTGATCTGTGCAATAGCGGTATCAATAGTGAGCGATAGCACGCCCTGTGCTACATGTGCATGTCAGCCATAGTGGGGTAGCGAACCAGTGGTGAGAGCACTAGCTCAGCGCACTGGGCTTGCTGGGTATGGCTTAATGCCAGCACCACTTGCTGACAGGCTAAGAACACGGCTTTAGCCAAACTGGTGCCGTTTAGCCAATGTCCTGTCAGGCTGGCACAGAACAAATCGCCAGTTCCCTTAGGGGCGGCATCAATACGCGGATGTGTGATGACCTCGGTGTCGGTGTGAGTGACTAGAATCACTTTCATCTCGCCAGGTACCCACGTATCAGGTGCGGCGCTGGTGACGGCAATCCATTGGGTCTTAGCCGAGAGCAAACTGCGAGCGGCTTTGATGACGCTTTCTACGTCATGCACGGGTAAGCCACTGAGCTGCTCTAGCTCAAAGCCGTTGGGTGTGAGCCCATCAGCCATGGGTAGTAAGTCGCGGCTATAGGTTTGTACGAGTCTATCGTCCACGTAAATGCCGTGGTCGTGATCACCCAGCACTGGGTCAATGACGATACGCGGATTCATGCCGGCTCTGGACAAGTTATGAGTCCAGCGCAGCAAGGTCAGCGCTTGTGTAGGATCGCCTAGGTAGCCTACTAATAGCGCTCGTAACGAACGTAAAGCTCCTCTGGCAGCCAGATCCTGTAAGTAGCCCTCAAACCACTCTATGGGTATAGGACCGCCGTGCATAGACGGGTAGTGTGGCGTATTGCTAAACAGCACGGTGGGTACGGCAGTAACGGATAGCCCTAACGCCTCTAGCGTGGGAACGGCGACATTGTTGCCCACGCGGCCATACACCACTTGCGACTGTACGGACACCACATCAATGGGTAGCGGTTTCATGGCAGCTCCTGCGGCGGGGCATCATCGGTATCGCTGGCGCCAGCAGTAGGCCAGTAGTAACTATCCGGTAAGGGTCTGGCACCAAAAATAGCTTGGCCTACACGCACCACGGTTGCACCTTCTTCGATGGCAATTTCAAAGTCACCTGACATCCCCATAGAAAGCTCGTCCATGCTGATGCCAGCGGGGGCAGTTTGTCGTAGCTGGTCACGTAAATTGCGCAGCAAGATAAAGCACTGTCGTACCCGTTCTGCCTCGGCAGAAAACAACGCCAAGGTCATCAAGCCGCGTACCCGTAGAGCAGAAAAAGCCGGAAGTTGCTCTACAAAGGCCTGCACATTATCTGGCTCTAAACCGTATTTACTGGCTTCGCCCGAGGTATTGACCTGCACAAACACATCCAAAGATCGGCCTTCGGCTTGCAAGCGGCGGTCTAAGGCTTCGGCCACACGCAAGCTATCTAGGGCTTGGAATTCACTGGCAAATTTGGCCACCAGTTTAGCTTTGTTGGTTTGTAAGTGCCCGATCACAGACCAGTGCAAATCGGTGAGGTCTTGCATGGCTTCCCATTTACGGTAGGCCTCTTGCACCTTGTTTTCGCCTAATAGCGTACAACCAGCAGCATGGGCCAGGCGCAAGCTGGACTCAGGTTTGGTTTTGCTAACGGGTAGCAAGCGCACGCTGGCTGGGTCGCGTCCTACGCGATGGCAGGCAGCGGCAATGCGGGCTTGTACCGCGGCAATGTTGTGTTTGAAATCATCTACCGAAGTAGCTTGAGGATATAGCCCGTGTTTGTCGTGGCGGGTTTGAGTGCCTATAGCTTCCGACATTACTTACCCCTTTGTGATCAAGGATGAAACAGCTACCGTGCGCAGACGATAGAGAGCAAAGAATTGGTCTAGGTGTGGCTGGCTAGAAACATGGCATTGCGACAAAGACCTAACTGTTTTATACATCGTAAATGGACCAGTATTCATAGCCACTTTTTTCAAGGTGTATAGACCATTGTTTAAGCATGCCCAACTAGAGTCAGTCAAAGTATGGATGAATGATCCTGTACATGAAGCCTTGCCGCTGCATGTGCGCATACGCTTGGCCGTAAGACAGCTCATTTTGGATGGGGCATTGAAAGCAGGGCACCCGCTGCCAGCCTCACGCGCCTTAGCAAAATCCTTAGGTGTATCGCGCGGAACCGTAGAAGAGGCCTACAGCCAATTGCATACCGAAGGGTTCATTGAGCGGCGCGTAGGCAGTGGTACCTTTATCTCTGAGCAAGTACAGCGCTTACCTGGGCGAGGTTTGGTCAGACGCTCTAGTGCTCCCAAACCGGCTTTACGCTTAAGCCAACGTGGCAGTGCGATGTTTAGCAGCGGTGGTTTGCGAGACTTTGTGGCGCCTCGAGCCTTTGCGCCTGGCGTACCGGAAACGCGCAATTTCCCCTTGCATACGTGGGAGCGTTTACAGCGCTTAGAGATTAAAGAATATGGCACCCAAGCCTTGTTGCACAGTGAGCCGCAGGGCGTAGAGTCATTGCGCCGTGCGATTGCGGATTACGTTAATTTAGAGCGTGGAGCACACGCTACGCCAGATCGAGTTCTGGTGCTGACCAGTTCGCAGCAAGCCCTCACGCTATGCGCCACGGTGCTGTTGGATGCCGGAGACCGAATCTTTGTGGAAGATCCGGTATATCACGGGGCGCGTAAAGCCTTTGATGCGGCAGGGTTGCAGTGCGTACCTGTGCCCTTGGATGCAGATGGGATGAAAGTAGAGCAGCTACAGGCAGCCCAAGCTGAGGTTGCCGCCAAAGCCGTGTTTCTAACGCCATCGCATCAGTTTCCCACGGGGGCGACCTTAGCACTAGAAAGGCGCTTGGCCATTATCGAGTGGGCGCAGCGTGAGCAGGCATGGATTATCGAAGACGATTACGACAGTGAGTTTCACTACGCCAGTAAACCCACGGCTTGCGTACAAGGCTTAGACCCGCATGAACGCACCATTTACATAGGCACATTCAGCAAGTCGTTATTCCCAGGCTTACGCATAGGCTATATGGTGCTGCCGCCGCAATTGGTGGCCCCGATGACTGTTGCCCGTACCTTATTGGATGGGCATAGCGCACCCTTGCCACAGCTAACGCTAGCGCGCTTTATAGAGGGCGGACATTTCAGCGCACACATACGTACCATGCGTGCTGTCTATGCCGAGCGGCGCGATGTACTAGAACGTTTGGTACGTACCTATCTGACTGATTTTCTAGAGCCTCGCGTGCCTAAAGGGGGCATGCAAATGCCGTGCATACTCACTCAAAATATTCCTGAAGCGGTTGCGGTAGAAACCGCCAAACGCGCGGGTATAGATCTGTTGGGCTTAACGGCTTTGCATGCATCAACCAAGCATAAGGCCGGGTTTTTAATGGGTTTTGCTGCGCACACTCCGGGTGAGATGGAGGTGGGGGTTAAAAAACTGGCGCATGTGTTGCAGGCGTTAAAGCCGTAAAAAAGGCCGCTGTTTTAAAAGCGGCCTAACGTCACACACTTACTCTATGCACCTAGAAACGAGCGGTTAATCCCATACGTATGGTGCGACCTGGAGCGGGTAGGGCGGTGCGCGCCATAGGGTCTAGGTAGTACTGATTGGTGATGTTGCTCACGGCAAGGTCTACATTCAGGTTTTCGTGAATTTGGTAGCTGGCGTAGGCATCAAAGACCAAGATAGGGTTCCAGTAGTTGCTTCTGTTCATCCCCCAGCCAATGATCCCAAAAGCGCTTTCGCTCTTGCTTTTGGCTTCACTGTGATACACGGCTCTAGCACCTACTAATAGGTCTTCGTTGAATAAACGAGCCCCCACATCGAGGTTTAGCGAGTATTTAGGTTGTAAGCTAGTTCGAGCAAACGTGCGGGGAAAGCCTCCATCCACACAATCAGGCATTTCTCTTCCAGTAGAAAAACCAGGAATAGGAGTGAAGGTTTGGGCGTAATCGTTGTCGCACAATTGTTGTTTAATACGGTAGGTTCCCCCAAAGTTGGCAAAATACTTGCCAGTATCTATACGTGCTTGTAACTCAAGCCCTGACATGGTTTTTTCAGAAAATTGCGTAATATTGAAATCCCAATCCCTATCTATGTAGTTTTTGATGCGATTGTGGAAGTAGTTAACTTTCAGATCGGCATACTCCAAGCTAGGGAAGTAGCTAGATAAATCATGTACATAGCCTATTTCCCAGTTGTAGGCGTGTTCAGGGTTACCAGCCACACCCGTAGAGCGCTTATTGCTACCCGCCATTGCTAGTGAGGATTCAAACAGGCTGGGGAAGCGCACAAATTCGTTATAGCGGGCGTAAACGCGTATATCGTCGGTAATAAAGGCGGTGAGCCCAATATGGGGTACCCAGGCGTGGTCTTTTTGTTTCTTGGGCTTTTCCCATTTGTCTTTAATTTCGGACTCGTCTTGGTACACCGGTTTGCGATCACTACCGCTGGTGACGGGGATGTATTTGTTGACAGTGCCTTTTTGGCCTTGTGCGTCGGTTACTTGTTCGGTGGAGTCTATTTCACCATTAGTAAAAGGGTTGTTGGCGGTATAACCTCTATGGTTTTCGCCAGAGGGCACGTAGACGGTTTCTTCGGTGTAGCGGTATCCGTTGATTTTGCCTCCCTGGAGTGATCTATTTAATTGAGTCTCAAAGGATTCTTTAGTGGTATGACCGAAAATAGCCTCCAATAGGCTTGGGTCTAAATCAGAAATGAACTGCCAGTCCTCTTCATATTGTTTGTAGAAGGGGGCAAAGATCTCTTCAGCAAATCGATCTTCATAGTCGGCAGCCTCCTGATCGCTCATTAAGCGTTGTACACGATAGTGGTACCCCTTCAAGGTAGGTTGAATAGCCCAGTCCTTATGCTGCTGGCTACGCATGTCGGCCAGCTTGTCATCGTAAGACCAGTAGTCGCTATATCTGGCTCCTGCATTGACTTGTAGCC
>SRSN01000173.1 GCA_004791645.1 Alcaligenaceae bacterium 429 | reverse complement strand
GTCTATCTACAGAAAAATAGACAGATTATTGTTCAAAATAGACAACCCTATGGCGATGACTGTAGACGGCGGAATCGCCACGTTTCTAGATCTAACGCACCACGAGCAAAGCACGCTACAGGTCACGGGCGTGCATGGGCATTACCCCGCTCAGACGCACGTTCCTGCACACCAGCATGATTGCTATCACTTGTTGTATGCCGCTGAAGGGTTGATGCGTGTAGAGGCTGACAGCGGCGAATGGTTGCTTCCCCCCACCACTGCGGTGTGGTTACGCCCACAAACGGACCATGCGTTTTTTACCTATAGTCAGGTACGTGCGCACGGGTTGTTTATCAAGGCTGAAATCAGCAACCACTTAGCTGATCAAGACGCTGTGCTGCACGTATCGCCGCTGCTGCGAGAGCTAATCATTGCGTTGTCACAAGACACTTTTACACCCCCAACACTCTCGCGGCGTCACCAACTATTGTCAGAATTACTACTAGAAGAGTTGCAGCAACAACAGCCTTTGCCCTGCTATTTACCGTGGCCCGCAGACCCTGCTATGGCCCAAGTGTGTGATGCCCTTACGGCCAACTTGTCGCACTCGTTTACGGCCAATGATTGGGCAGATCGCCTTGCCATGAGCAGCAAGAGTTTTCATCGACATTTTGAGCGCAGCACGGGCATGACCTTTGGACGCTGGCGTCAACAATGTAGACTGCTGCACTCATTACCCATGCTATTGGATGACGCACCTATAGTCAGCGTTGCACTGACATGCGGTTATGACAGTCACAGCGCGTACTCGGTCGCCTTCAAAAAACACTTTGGCGTGTCACCGTCTAGCTTTGTAGCGGCAACACGCCAAGCGTAGATTACTCTGCAGCGGCGACTGCAGTGTCAGCCGTTACAGCCTCGTCTTGTGGCAAATGCATAGCTCTGCCTGCCCCCATACCCAATACGGCTTGCAGCACGCACAGCGCCATACACACATACAGTGGCACTTGCCAATTACCAACGGAATCGTGCAACGCACCCAGAATGATGGGGCCTGTTGCTGCCAACAAATACCCTATGCACTGTGCCATCCCCGACAAAGCAGCAGCTTGTGCTGTAGTGGCAGCTCGCATACCAATGAAAGACAGCCCCAAAATGAAGGTACCTGTCACACCAAAACCAAACACCGCTACCCATACCGTGGCAGCCACTGGAAACAGCACCAAGCCTAGCAAGCTCAACAATGACAAGCTCGCCATCGAGATCGCAATACCGCGCTGATCTTTAGAACGCTTTACCCAAGGCACCAACACCAACCCAGGAAAGGCGGTGGCCAACTGCATCAAACCGTGCAACGAGCCCGCTTGAGCTTGGCTATAACCCAAATCCACCAACATGGCGGGCAACCACGTTGCCACGGAGTAGTACGTCAACGAGGTAGTACCAAAGAACAAGCTCACCTGCCATGCCAAACCCATGCTCCATACGCTGCGTTTGGTAGTCTGTTTAGTGGTAGCGGTGGCTGGCTGAGCACGTACGGCTTTAAGTTGCGGCAACCAGATCAAGGCGCTTAGCAATGGCAACACCAAAAACACGCCTAACGACCATTGCCAATTCAGGCTTTGCGCCAACGGTACTACAACGGCAGAACCCGCTGCCGACGCCACACCCATGGTGATGGCATACACCGCAGTCAGCGTTGTAATCTGTGTAGGGAAATCGCGCTTCAGCAAGCTGGGCAGCAAGGTGTTACCTACTGCAATCCCCGCCCCCAAAATGCTGGTACCGGCATACAGCCCCCACAGCGACCCTGACGAACGCAGCACAATGGCACCGCACATAATTAGCAACGCCACAAACAAGGCGCGCTCTAATCCTATTTTTCGTGCCAACAACGGTGCAAATGGCGACACCACAAAAAAGCTCAACAGTGGCAAGGTAATCAATAACCCCGCCTCACTGGTGCTTAGCCCAAACACCGGTCGCAGGCTTTCCAGTAATGGGCCTACTGCGGTAAAGGGTCCACGTAAGGTGGTCGCAAAAAGTAAAATCCCCAGTACCAACCATGCCGACCGGGGAAGTTTAGAAAACACTGACATACAGATATTCACTACATGTTGAATTAGCCAGCCTCTACGATAGCCCACCACGCTCTTTCTGAATTTACTTATAATGACTATTTATTGCTAAAAACGGTCAACATTCATGCCAGCCCCTCTGTATCAAGCTACGACTAGCTTTGATCCCGATGCTCTGCCATACCCTGTCACGGCATTACGGGATAATGCACGCGAAGAATCCAGAGAGTTGCCTTTTCATCGACACGATAAAGGGCAGTTGGTCGTTTCGTTACAAGGTGGCGTGATGTGTCAGGCTGAAGGCGGCATGTGGATGGTTCCGCCACGCTGTGGGGTGTGGATTCCCGGTGATATGCTGCACAGCAATCACATCACTGCCAACGGGCATGTCTACCTACTGTTTGTAGACCCTGCTATTAGTGGCTTACCTGAGCACTGTTGCACACTATCCCTAACCCCATTGGTCATAGAGCTGATCCGGCACATCGCCCATCTGGAGGATCCTAGCGACTTAAACCTACCGCATGAAAAGCAGCTCATCGCTGTCTTACTCGAAGAGCTGCGCCGCATGCAGGTAGAACAGCTACACCTGCCCATACCCGAACATCCGGTATTACAACGCATTGCTCATGCACTCATACGCCATCCTGACAACCGCAGTACCGTTGCTCAATGGGCGGAACAAGTGGCGATGAGCGAGCGCACCTTGGCACGTTTAGTACAGCGTGAAACCCTCATGAGCTTTGGGCGTTGGCGTCAGCAATTACACATACTGATTGCACTGCAACGCTTAGCTGCAGGCGTGAGTGTGCAACGCGTGTCGGATGCACTGGGATACGAGTCTGTCAGTGCTTTTATTACGATGTTTCGCAAAGCCTTGGGTAAACCACCGGGTCGCTATATTGCAGAACAGTAAGATGAGGCGAGAAACAGCACTCATGCCCTTTCTGTGGTCGTAATACGCTAGACCATGCAGCTAATTTAATACACCTATATGGGCAGAGTAGAGTCTCTGTACATCATCACGCCACAACAGTGCATTCAGCACCCTAGCATCGTAGAATAAAGGCGTGCTATCGCCTAACAATCACAGCAATAAAGCCTAGTCATGTCTTTAGAATTACTACTGTTATTTATACCTGCCTGTTTTGCCTTAAACATGGCGCCAGGCCCCAACAACCTGCTTTCTGTCTCTAACGCTACTCGTTTTGGTTTTGGTGTCTCGTGCTTAGCAGGCATAGGCCGCTTAGTCGCCTTTGTAGGCATGATTGCTATTGCGGCGTCTGGCTTAGCCGTGGTGCTACAAACCTCGGCCATCGCCTTCACCGTCATCAAAGTAGTAGGTGCCATGTACTTGTTTTACTTAGCATGGCAATTGTGGCGTGCGCCGGTCAGCCAAGTTCCCCAAGACGACAACCGCAGCACCAGCAAAAATTACAGCTTATGGAAACTGATGCGCCAAGAGTTTATGGTAGCGGCAGGTAACCCTAAAGCCATCTTAATCTTCACGGCTTTCTTGCCCCAATTTGTGAACCCTGCAGACGCCACTGCCCCACAATTTTTGGTGCTAGGTAGTTTGTTTTTGGTATTGGAATGGATAGCCATCGCCGCCTACGCATACATGGGCGCGCATGTAGGTAAATGGTTCGCCGTGCCAGAACGCCAGCGCCGTTTTAATCGTGGTTGTGCGGCGTTGCTTGGGGCGGCGGGGTGTGGGTTACTACTTTCTAGAAATAGCGCAGCAACTTAATACCTCATCCACCTACGCGTGGATTGCATAGCCCACCCTTCCCACGCGACAATAGTCACTATGCACTACACTAGGGATCACGCTTTTACCTGCTACAGGTACTAGCGTGATCCCTTGCATTCTCTACACCCGTTTAGATAGGCACAGATAGCACCAACATGACCGACAAGAAACGTACGACTCCTGATACATCATTGCAAAGCAACACCACTCAAAACATTGATATTGAAGCCTTGGAGTTCTCGAATCACACGCCGATGATGAAGCAATACTTGCGTCTCAAGGCAGAGGCCGGTTCGCATCTGTTGTTCTACCGAATGGGGGATTTTTATGAGCTGTTTTACCAAGATGCCGAGCGTGGTGCGCGACTGCTAAACCTCACTCTGGCTAAACGTGGTTCGTCTAACGGCGAACCTGTGCCGATGGCGGGTGTGCCTTTTCACTCTATGGAAGGCTACTTAGCACGACTTGTCGCGCTGGGTGAGTCCGTCGCTATTTGTGAGCAAGTGGGCGACCCAGCTACGAGCAAAGGCCCAGTAGAACGCCAAATTGTGCGTATTGTCACGCCCGGCACCTTAACCGACGATGCTCTGCTACCTAGCAAAGCCGACCGTATTATTGCGGCCTTGGTACCGGGACGTAAAAACCGTCAAGATGTCATCGGCTTGGCATGGATGAACTTGGCTAACGGTGAATTTACCGTGAGCGAATGCCAACCCGATATGCTGGACTCTGAACTCAGCCGTTTAGAACCTGCTGAACTGGTCATGAGCGATAGCTGCCAACAAACGCTATCCAACCCGTATAGACTTAGCCGCGTGCCAGACTGGCACTTTGAAAGCACAGGCGCAGAACAAACACTGTGCACACATTTTGCTGTGGATAGTTTGTCGGCCTTTGGCTTGGATGACTACCCTGTAGCGCTGTGTGCGGCTGGTGCCCTGCTGCGTTATGTAAGCCACACTCAATCGCAAAGCCTAAGTCACATCCACAAATTAAGCGTGCATCACAGCGGCGAGTTTGTGGTGCTGGATAGCGTGACGCGTAAGAACTTAGAGCTGACTGAAACCATTAGTGGTGAGACGTCCCCCACGCTGTTTTCTACGCTGGATCATTGCCAAACCCCAATGGGTGCGCGTTTGTTGCGCCGTTGGCTGCACCACCCGCTGCGTAATAACGATGCTGTACTGGAGCGCCAGCAAATTGTGTCGTCGCTGCTCACTGGCGTACCTAGCCAGCACTTTCAGACGCTACACAAACTACTGCGTAACTTCCCCGATTTAGAACGTATTTCTACCCGTATCGCATTAAGCAGTGTGCGCCCGCGCGAGCTGGCTAGCCTACGCGATGCCCTGCAAGAACTACCTGCCTTTCATCAACTGTTGAGCCAGCATTTTCCTGCTACCCCAGCACTGGAACGGTTGACTCGTCAATTGCAGCTAGATCCAGAACTTGCCACTCTATTGCACCAGTCTATTGCACCTGAACCCGCCCTATTGGTACGTGATGGTGGCGTGATTGCGGATGGCTACGATAGCGAACTGGATGAGTTGCGATCACTTGCCAGTGATAACGGTGAGTTCCTGATGAAAATGGAACAGCGCGAACGTGAGCGCACAGGAATTTCTACCCTGCGTGTAGAGTTCAACCGTGTACATGGCTTCTTTATTGAGGTTAGCCGCGCTCAAGCCGACAATGTGCCCGAAGACTACCGTCGTCGCCAAACACTCAAAAATGCAGAACGTTTTATCACGCCCGAGCTAAAAGAGTGGGAAGACAAAGTACTCTCTGCTAAAGAGCGCAGTTTAGCCAAAGAGAAATTCCTGTTTGAAACGCTGCTGCAAACGCTGACCGATTTCACCGTTCCTTTGTCATTGGCGGCCTCTGCCTTAGCGGAAATTGATGCTCTGGCTTCTTTCGCCCATCACGCCTTGATGAATGACTGGGTAGCACCTGAGCTGAGCGATCAAGCCGGTGTATGGATTCAAGCTGGCCGCCATCCGGTGGTAGAGCACAGCATTGAGCACTTCACGCCTAACCATTGTGATCTGCGCCACGACAGACGCTTGCTACTGATTACCGGCCCTAACATGGGTGGTAAATCCACCTACATGCGTCAGAACGCACTGATTGCACTACTGGCCCGTACCGGCAGTTACGTACCCGCTACAGCGGCACGTATTGGCCCTGTGGATCGTATTTTTACGCGTATTGGTGCTGCGGATGACTTAGCTGGGGGGCGTTCTACCTTCATGATGGAAATGACCGAAGCGGCAGCTATTTTGGCCTCCGCCACCTCTCACAGCATTGTGCTGATGGATGAGATTGGTAGAGGTACATCTACCTACGACGGTTTAGCCTTAGCATGGGCTATTGCACATCGCTTGCTGACCCACAACCAAGCCCTCACACTCTTTGCCACGCACTACTTTGAGATCACACGACTGCCGGATAGCGAACCTGCCTGCGTGAACGTGCATTTGGCGGCGGCGGAATCCTCCCAAGGCATTGTGTTCTTACACGAGGTTCAAGAAGGCCCCGCCAGCCGTAGTTACGGTATTCAAGTGGCCCAACGCGCTGGTATTCCTATGGCGGTGATTAGACAAGCCATGCGCGAACTGAATCATCTAGAATCACAACACCCTAGCAATCAGTTAGATTTGTTCTCTGCTCCGGTTGCGGAAGATAACTTAGCAGCAGTAGCTAGTGTTGAAGATGAGCAAGCGCTAGAACTACAACGCCGCTTTAATGAACTGGATGTGGACAACTTAAGTGCACGTGATGCGTTGGACTTGTTGTACGACTGGAAGCAGCAGTTTCCACGTCAGTAAACAGAGATCACTAACATGAACATTGCCCTATACAGCAATGCCCATGCTCTGAATACTAAAAAGCCCCACGTACACACGCGGGGCTTTTTATATACGTAACGCGGTTTTAACCTAAAGGATCCGGCACGGTATGCTGCAATACCAGCAACTCATGGTTGGTAGCCAAACCGCTATGGCGTTCCGACGCTACAGACACTTGCACCGTAGCATCAGCAATGGGATAGACCTTATTGCCTATATGCAAAGACGTAGGCATCGCTTGATCGCCGGATACATGCAAAACAGCAGAGCCTGTGAGCATATAGACTTCGCGTCTATTACCGTACTCCACCACATTGGCCTTAGCACCTGGTGACAGCTCTAGATAGGCAGCCCCTTCCCACGCGTGCGTCAGCGTTTTAGTGCCGGCATCAAGCTTAGTGGTAGAGAAACGTTCTTGCCATTGCAAACCCACATACGCCACCAGCACTGACGCCAACATAAAGCTGGCTACACATAACAACATACCCCAGCTACCCGGTTTAAGCACTTTGCGCAAAGCCCGATCCAAGCGAGATTGCTCTGCCTGATTCATCGTTACCGCCGAGAGATATGCACTAGTCATGTCC
>SRSN01000172.1 GCA_004791645.1 Alcaligenaceae bacterium 429 | reverse complement strand
CTTCGCTAGAAGTCGTGACTGTTTCTACGGCTGTACCGCGTTCTGTTTGTTCAGCTTGTGTCACTTTGGACTGAGCACGTTCTTGATCAGTACCCAAGTACACCATCAAGCGAGCCAACATAGCTGCGTTCAGGTTAGGATCCTCTTTACCGTATACCCACTTGAAGGTTGTACCGTCAGGTGTAGGTGTTTCTTCCATGTGCTGGTGACTGATGTAAATTTCAGTCTTGCCATCCACACGTTCCATACGGGTAGTAAAGCGCTCACGCTCACCACTGTCGAACACTTGGTCCACGATGGCGCCCAACGCACTGCGAATCCAGCCTTCAGGAATCTTGGCACGGTTTTCAGCCCAGTCTGTTTGGATCACACCAGCACGAGGATCTTGGCTACGAATCGTAAAGCCTTGTGCTCCCCAGAACTCAATCACTTCTGGGAAAATTTTCTCTGCGGGCATGTCCACAACCAGCCAGCGCAACTGACCATCGCGCTTAACCTCAATACCATCTGTTTGCGGCAGGATGTTGGAGCCACTGGAAGCAGCTTGTTGCTGCGCTTCACGTGACTGCATGTAGCTGCTGAAGCTGGTGCCTTCCGGTGCTTTGTAATGAGCATCGGCCTGAGCTTGTGTTAGATCAGGTGGAACGCTTAAAGGCTCACCGCGTACTGTACTTTTGTAATCTACGCTTTCTGCACCACCGGTAATTTCTTCCAGAGTGGAGCATCCACTTAGCGCTACAGCACCCAGGCCTACCGTCAAGGCGGCACAAATCTTGGTTAAACGCATTGTTCTCATGAAATCAGACCTGCATCCCTTAATGTTTGACGCAACATATCGTGAAACTTCTCGTTCAAGGGAGTCAATGGCAATCTGTAACCCAATTGCATTCTCCCCATTTCAGCCAGCGCCCATTTTACAGGGATAGGATTGGCTTCGATAAACAATTTGCTGTTTAGTTCGGCCAAAACCATGTTCAAGCGTCGAACTTCTGGCAAATTACCTGCTAAAGCGGCCATACACAGGTCGTGCATCATACGTGGTGCCACGTTGGCAGTCACAGAGATATTGCCTTTACCACCTAGCAGTATCAGTGCAGCAGCAGTAGCATCGTCACCGCTCAGCACAATGAATTCTTCTGGTTTGTCGCGCAGCAATGCGCTCAAGCGACCGATATTTCCAGTAGCATCTTTTACACCGATGATGTTTGGCACATGAGCCAAACGTACGATGGTGTCGTTGTCCATATCAGCAACGGTACGGCCTGGTACGTTGTACAAGAAAGATGGCAGATCAACAGTTTCCGCAATTTTACGGAAGTGTTGGTACATACCTTCTTGAGTAGGCCTATTGTAGTAAGGCACAACGGACAAGCCTGCATCAGCGCCTACGCTTTGTGCGTGACGCGACAATTCGATGGCTTCAGCTGTAGAGTTCGCCCCTACACCAGCGATAACGGGGATACGGCCAGCAGCGTGCTTAACAGCGATGCTGATCAGTTCAGCATTTTCATCCATGCTGACAGTAGGCGACTCGCCTGATGTACCCACTACAACGATTGCATCTGTGCCTTCAGCCACATGCCAATCGATCAACTTTCGATACGCCTCGATATCCAACTGCCCATCCGGGAACATAGGGGTAACAAGCGCAACCATACTGCCTTGAAATACAGGCGTTGCATTCTCCGAGTTTGCCATAATCGAGGTTTTCTCCAGAATCAAAAAGCGGCACACATCTTACAACATAAAGATCATTGCAGTTTACAGGATTCACCGCAAAATCATAAGAACCAGCTCACCACTTTCTGCCCGAATGACAAAAATGGTGCTAAAGCGATGCCTAATACGTTAGTAAGCATCAATACAATCAAAATCAGCATGCCATATGGCTCGATGCGGCCATACTGATAGGCCCATTTATTAGGTAGCAAGCTAAATACTATCCTGCCGCCGTCTAGTGGTGGCAACGGAATCAGGTTCAGTGCCATCAACACCAAATTCACCCAAATTCCGGCTATCGCCATACGTGGGAAGAAACCCGTGTGAAGCACACCGTTATCCAGCATCAAGCGCAGAGCAATAGCCCAACCTATGGCCATGACTAAGTTAGAAGCTGGCCCCGCTAATGCTACCCACAACATATCGCGTTTGGGCTGACGTAGCTTGGACCAATTTACAGGTACGGGCTTGGCCCAACCGAACAATAAACCAGCCCCACCCATCATGCTAGTAGTAAATAGTAAGAATAGTGGCACGGCAATCGTACCGATGGGATCAATATGGGGAATGGGGTTCAGCGTAATGCGCCCTGCCTGTGCTGCTGTGTTGTCGCCAAAGAAGCGGGCCACATAGCCGTGAGAGGCTTCGTGCAACGTAATCGCAAACAAAACAGGCAGAGCATAGACCGTAATGGTCTGTATTAAGTCATTCATGAAAAACCGTAGTTCAAAGCATTTTTGCCATTATTCACCAGAGTTGTGCACAAAAGCAAAAAAACTGCCTTAACTCTTACGATAAGCCTAATTTAGTAGGATCACCCGCCCCCACACGCACTACTACTGGTGTTTCGTCAGTCAGATCGATCACTGTAGTCGGTTGCATAGAGCATGCCCCCCCATCTACCACCGCTTCAATTTGGCCCTTGTAGCGTTTTTCAATTTCCGCCACGTCGTTTAGCGCTTCACTTTCCCCTTCAGGAATCAGCGTCGTGGACAACAGCGGTGAACCCACTTGATCAATCAGCTCGCGTACGATCTTGTTATCAGGCACACGTATACCAATAGTCTTACGTGAAGGGTGGGACACACGGCGAGGTACTTCTTTAGTTGCCTCTAGAATAAAGGTCCACGGACCAGGCGTAGCCATCTTCAACAAACGGTATTGGCTGTTCCCTACTTTGGCAAACGTACTAATCTCTGCCAAGTCTCGACATAACACCGTCAGGTTATGACGCTCATCCAAACCACGTACCCGTCGCAAATCTTCAGCAGCTGACTTATCGTCCAGACGCGCAACTACGGCATAGCTAGAGTCGGTTGGCACGGCCACTAAGCCGCCCTTAGCTAAGATCTGCGCCGCTTGAGCCAGAATGCGTCCTTGGGGATTTTCAGGATGAACAACAAATACCTGTGTCATAGTCAAACTCCTTTGTATAGGTCTGAACCACTATAGAGCAAAGCGCTGTTTCTCGCCAAACTCGTTAAACTTTATTTATTTTGCTGCAAACTTGTGCAAAAAATAAAAATGCTGCTATAATCATTTTTCTTTGCTACACAATGGTGGCCGTAGCTCAGTTGGTAGAGTCCCGGATTGTGATTCCGGTTGTCGTGGGTTCGAGCCCCATCGGTCACCCCAGATTCTTTCTAATTTTCATACACACAAAAGAAAAGCAATTTTTCATAATACGAAAGTTAGAACAAAAATAAATTTTAGAACTAAGACTGCATTTGGCAGTCTTTTTTTTCGTCTATTACACCCGTTTTACCGGCATTTAACAACGGACATTACAGACCGAAAAAAATGCTATACACGCTGTAACCTACTGCGCCGCTTTGTCATCTAGAAAACTGAAGGGCAAACCGACACCAAACGTCACTTAACCGTGCTCATTAAGTTGCTATGATTGAGCCTTCTCGAATATTTGTTAAGCGACGACTGGATTTGATAATGAAAAAAACATGGGCGCAATCTTTCACTTACTTGCTACTCTTTTTGGGTATCAACTCTGCGTCTATAGCTGAGCCTATATCTTCTCTAACCCCCGAGAACCTAGAGCTTTTTAAGACTGCTCAACTTGAAGCAGAAAAGGGCAACCCTACCGCACAATA
The DNA here is from genome assembly GCA_004791645.1 of Alcaligenaceae bacterium 429. Classification (GTDB taxonomy): domain Bacteria; phylum Pseudomonadota; class Gammaproteobacteria; order Burkholderiales; family Burkholderiaceae_B; genus Paenalcaligenes. Next base: position 3,430 of record SRSN01000172.1, on the reverse strand, counting down.
CAATCTAGGCCAGCTTTATTACAAAATAAACGACTACGAAAAAGCACGTGATTGGTACGAGAAAGCGGCTGAACAAGGACATACATCGTCGCAATTTAGCCTAGCGATTATGTACGACAAGGGTAAGAGTGTTCCTCAAAATGATACAAAAGCATTTGAGTGGTACAAGAAAGCTGCTGAGCAAGGAATGGCTGCTGCGCAATTTAACCTAGGGATTCTGTACGAAACGGGTCAGGGCGCTCCCCAAGACGACACTAAAGCGTTTGAATGGTACGAGAAAGCCGCCGAACAAGGCATTGCTCCAGCGCAATTTAACGTAGGGAATATGCTCCGTAATGGTCGTGGCGTTCCTAAGAACTATACAAAAGCTATTGAGTGGTACGAGAAAGCCGCCGCACAAGGGCATACAACTTCGCAGTTTAATCTAGCGATTATGTACGACACGGGCCAGGGCGTTTCTCAAAACGACACTAAAGCGTTTGAATGGTATGAGAAAGCCGCTGAGCAAGGATATGCTCAAGCACAGTTCAACCTTGGTGTTATGTACAAAACAGGCCAAGGCGTTCCTCTAAACTATACAAAAGCGTTTGAGTGGTACAAAAAATCCGCTGAACAAGGGCATAGTTCCGCACAGCTCAATCTAGGGATTATGTACGACATTGGTCAGGGTGTTCCCCAGAACGACACTAAAGCGTTTGAATGGTACGAAAAAGCCGCCGAGCAAGGAATGGCTCAAGCACAATTTAACGTAGGTAATATGCTCCGCAACGGTCGCGGCGTTTCTAAAAACGATACTAAAGCTGTTGCTTGGTACGAGAAAGCGGCTGAGCAAGGGGATGCTTCTTCACAGTTCAATCTAGCAACTATGTATGAAGCGGGCCAAGGCGTTCCTCTGAACTATACAAAAGCGTTTGAGTGGTACAAAAAAGCGGCCGAACAAGGGAATGCTTCTGCGCAGTTCAATCTAGGGATTATGTACGACGTTGGCCAAGGTGTTCAGCAAAATAATACAAAAGCACTTGAGTGGTTCGAGAAAGCGGCTGAACAGGGGCATGCTTCCGCACAGTACAACCTAGGGGTTATGTACGACACGGGCCAGGGTGTTCCTCAAAACGATGCGAAAGCGCTTGAGTGGTTCGAGAAAGCGGCTGAACAGGGATATGCTTCTGCACAGCTCAATCTAGGAATTATGTATCACAGTGGCCAGGGTACTCCTAAAAACGATACTAAAGCGTTTGAGTGGTTCGAGAAAGCGGCTGAACAGGGGCACGCCTCTGCACAGTTTAATCTAGGTGTTATGTACGACACGGGCGCAGGCATCCCTCAAAACAGAGCAGCCGCAAAAGAGCTTTTCAAACAAGCTTGTGATAATGGACACGCCACTGGTTGTAGTAACTACAACATCCTGAATAAATAAGCTTTCTGAGTAATTTATTTTCGCCTTAGTAGTGCACCAAAGCCCCTTAATGGGGCTTTTTCTTTGTCACCCCACACCCAAAACATCATAAGACGCCTCGCAGGCTAATCCTGCGATTCTCACCCTTTAGCAATGCATTACAGACATAAATCACTGACCAGTACAGATACACTCCGTAACCCTTTGCCTTGATCAATTTTGCTTAAATTACACCCGTAAAAGTTTTAGGCTTTTACTGAGTCAATGTAAATCCATACAGAAACTCACTACTTATTAGAATCAGGTAATTTATGAAAAAAATAATTTTGGCAGGCGTTATTGCATCTATGTCTTCGGCTACTTTTGCTGCCGATATGTCCCAAGCATGCACAGACTACTACGCAGCTGTGGATAAATACATCGAGCAAATCGCTTCTCACGACGCCATGAAAGGCCAAGTAGATATGATCAAAGCACAATACGATGATTCTAAAAAAATGATCGAATCCATGCCTAAAGACTCACAAGATGCAGCATGCAACGCCGCTAATGATGCGATGAAGCAAGCTGAAGAAATGATGAAAAGCATGGGCAAGTAATCATCATGCAATTCACATGCAAAAGAACAATTCCTTCTGCATGTGATTTTCCGTGCTCCCACAGTAATTTATTCTGGCAAAGTCTGTGGTGCTAATTTAAGCGCCTCATGCACAGTTGCTAGCAAGGCTTCTATTTGATCAGTAGAAATGGTGAGCGGCGGGGACAACAATAAGGTATCTCCAGAAGCTCGTATCAAATAATCAGCAGCCAAACATTGACGGTGTATATACTGTGCGCGCTGCCCCGGCCTCCCAGGAATAGACTCAAGCTCAATCGCCGCCAACAAACCAATATTACGGATGTCTTTCACAAAAGGCGCGCCTTTAAGCTGGTGCACTGCCTGCTCCCAACACGGGGACAAGCTTTGCGCTCTACCCAACAAGCCCTCATCTTGCAGCACCTGCAGTGTAGCCAGACCTGCCGCACACGCCAAAGGATGACCTGAGTAGGTATAACCGTGCGGCAACTCAATACCGGGCAAGTTCATAAAGCTATCGTGAATAAACTGACTCACAAAAGTAGCCCCCATAGGCACAGCACCATTGGTCAAACCTTTAGCACTAGCCACTATATCTGGCTGCACCCCAAAGTATGGTGCGCTTAACAAACCGTCTATACGACCAAAACCCGTAATGACCTCATCAAAAATAAGCAAAATACCATGTTGAGTACATAACTCACGCAAACGCTGCAAATACCCCTGCGGAGGCACCAAAACTCCCGTGGAGCCCGCCACGGGTTCAACAATCACCGCTGCAATAGTATTAGCATCATGCAGAGCAAACAATTGCTCTAGCTCATCTGCCAAATGCGCCCCCCACTCAGGCTGACCTTTGGAGTACGCCATATTTGACAAGCTATGCGTATGGGGCAAGTGATCCACATTTGGTAGCAAGGTACCAAATGCTCGTCGATGGCTAGCAATACCTGATACTGACAAGCCACCAAAACCCACACCGTGATAATCACGCACACGACCAATCAAACGAGTACGATGCCCATCACCACGACTTCGGTGGTAAGCCAAGGCAATTTTCAACGCTGTATCCACCGACTCTGATCCAGAGTTAGAGAAAAACACATGCTTGAAATCCCCTGGAGCCGCCGCTGTTAATGACTCTGCGTATTCCAATGCTAAAGGGTGGCTCATCTGAAACGATGAGGCGTAATCCAGTTGTGCAGCTGTTGTCTGTATTGCCTCCACAATACGTGGATGAGCATGGCCTGCATTAACACACCACAACCCAGCAATTCCATCCAATACCGCCGTCCCGTCCGGACGGTAGTAATACATACCCTTAGCATGACTAAACAAAGTGGGCCGAGTGTTGAAATTTTTATTATTGGTAAAGGGCAACCAATAGCTTGGACGCGCATCAGCAGTATCTTGACTCATATTATTTCCTATTGATGAATGATTCCTCCATATATATT
>SRSN01000171.1 GCA_004791645.1 Alcaligenaceae bacterium 429 | reverse complement strand
TTTCTTCATAAGAGCTCTAGTACCTAAGACAGGAAAATTTAATGTTATTCAAAAATTTACGGGTCTACCGTTTAGATCCCGCGTGGGCGCTTGATGCTGCCCAACTCTCCAAATTACTTGAACAGCACCAGTTCCAGCCCGGTACCAGCCAAGACCCTCTATCACTCGGCTGGATTGAACCACGCGCAGGACACGGCCTAGTCTACCAAAACAACGAGCAAATCTTACTGTGCATGCGCAGTGAAAAGAAACTGCTGCCAAGCACCGTAATAAATCAGGTGGCATGTGCCAAGGCTACTGAAATCGCCGAAGAACAGGGTTATAAGCCCGGTCGCAAGCAAATGCAGGAAATCAAAGAGCAGGTAATCACCGAGCTGATGCCTCGCGCCTTTAGCGTTGCCCGTGATACCCAAGTCTGGATTGATCCAGTAAACCGCTGGCTATGTGTTGATGCAGCGGCTGCCAGTGTTGGTGATGAAGTGATGGGGTTGTTAGCTAAGACTATCAACCCATTCCCTGTGCTGCCACTTTATACAGAAACCTCGCCTGGTGGGGCCATGACCTCTTGGCTACTGGAAGATGAGGCACCCGCCAACTTCACCATCGACCAAGACACCGAACTTCGCTCCACGACCGAGAACCGTGCATTAGTGAAGTACGTGCGCCACAGCGCAGAACCTGAAGAACTCGGTCGACACATCCAAGCTGGCAAGCAATGCACCCGCCTGGCCATGACCTGGGCGGATCGCATCAGCTTTGTGCTGACCGATGCGCTGGACGTCAAACGCGTGGTTCCACTGGACATCCTGACTGAAAAACAAGACGTGACAGCCGTCAACGATGACGAAATCTTTGATGCTGACATGACCTTGATGACCGCCGAGCTGGCCAAGATGATCAGCGATCTGGTCGAGGCACTAGGCGGCGAGCGGTAAAAATGAACCACGGCTACAGCAACACCCTATAAACCCGTTTAAGAATGAATCCGAATGAGTTCACAATCTAATGGACTGCCAATCACATGCTCACTATGCCCCCCCGAGCGCTATTCCACATTACCCGACCGGGTGTGAAAACCATCACTGGCACGGAGACGTAAGTAAACCTTGATTAAGGAGTTGCGTAAAAAAGGAAAGCCATTTCTATTAAATAGAAGAAAAGAACACATGCCAGGGATAAGCATGAAGCGTAGAGTGCAGTTCTTTTTCCCGAATGGTTGCCTTCCATGCGTATGCTGAAAACGATGCTGCCAACAATAAAAAAACAAAGATAATAAGGTGGCACCAAATTAACAGAAGTTGAAACGACCGATGATATAGCTATATGTGGCAAAGCAAAAACCAAGTGAAGAACAAACGCGAGCCCCGCAACTAGATAAATACTTAATAATGGACGGCGTAACTTGATGCTAGGGTATTGCTTACCTAGCCTAGACAGGCCGAGGCCTGCAATACAAGTAATAACAACGAATGCTATTACAAAGATCACACCAACTAAAAAGAATGCAGGGGCCACTGTCATTAATACACCTTTAGGTAAGGTCTGCAAAACAGTCCATCAATTGTATCTTCTGAGCTTCCGCTCCTGGCCGAAAGCTGCGGTTGCGGGCCCAACTATGAAGAATTTCTCGCCTATACCCGTAAGGATCATAACCGAACCTCTGTGACTAATGCATAGGCCCCCACCCCTATGAAGTATCACTACTACAGCAACACCCCATAACCCCGCCTGATTTACTCAACCGGGGTTTTTCTTTACCCACTCTCAACCAACTCTAACGGAGGCCGTCAATGCGTCAGAACCTGAGCATGCCTGAGTGCGCAAGCCAGTCCATGAGCAACCTCTTCTATGTACAAGATAGCCGCAGCTACGTTGGGAACGACATGCTGTTTTGGGGGCTGAACGGCAATGGCTACACCACCGACCTAAGGAAAGCCCAGCTTTACACCCAAGAACAAGCCCAGTCGATGCACAACAACCGAGAGACTGACATCCCTTGGCCCAAGGAATACATCGACGCAAAGACGCGGCCAGCCGTGGACATGCAGTACGTCAAACGCACTGAGGCTCTGGCCGGGACGGGGATTGTCCTAGCTGAGAGAAAACCCAGACGAAAGGAACAGGTCCGCTGCCAGGGCTGCGGCTCATTTATTTCCGAGACCAACTTTTGGGGCGGATGTTGCCCACGGTGCCAGGCGGATAACAGGCCATGAGTGACTTGGTCCTACCCCTGAAGCGCGAATACTTCGAGCAGATCAAGGCCGGTGAAAAGTGGTTTGAATACCGGCTCAGCAACGAATACTGGTGCAAGCGTCTTCACCGTGGCGGCCCCTACGACCGCATCATCCTGACGCTAGGATACCCGCGCAAAGACGACACCGAGCGCCGCATCGTTCGGCCCTGGCGCGGCTACACCATCAAAACCATCGTTCACCCGCATTTCTGCCCTGAGCCTGTGCAGGTGTTCGCTATCGACGTGAGGCCGGAATGACAGCTACTGTTTTAGACCCCTGCTGCGGTGGCCGCATGATGTGGCTCAACCGCCAGGACCAACGCTGTTTGTTTGGCGACATGCGGCACGAATCCCTAATCGTTACCGACCGCACTCACAAAGAGGACGGCACAAGGGCTATTCATGTGCACCCTGACATGCAAATGGACTTCCGTGCGCTGCCCTTTCCCGATAACACTTTCTACCACGTTGCCTTCGACCCACCCCACCTGGTACGAGCTGGCAAGCGCAGCTGGATGGCAGCCAAGTACGGAAAGCTAGGCGACGACTGGTGCGAGGATCTACGTCTAGGGTTTGCTGAGTGCTTCCGCGTACTGCGCCCCCACGGCACGCTGAATTTCAAATGGAACGAAACACAGATACCAGTGCGTGATGTTCTGGCCTGCACCGACGTAGCCCCCTTATATGGCCACTGCTCAGGTCGGCTGAATAAAACCCACTGGATCACCTTTATTAAACCATGAGGCACACATGACACAGATACAAGCACTCGAAAACCTAAGCCAGCCTGAGCTGGTGAAGCTAGTCCAAACCGAACGCCAGCAGCATGCAGATGATATGGACATGCTGTCTAAAGAGTTGGCTGAGCGCCCCCACGCTAAGATTGATCGACCCATGGCTATTGGCTGCGGCCGTTTTGGTGTAGGCATAAAGGCATCCACCGTCCTTGATGCAGCTGCTCGTCACTATGATTTTGTGACCAACGAGAAACGGGAACAAGACCGCATCGAGCTAGGCAAACTTAAAGCCGATAATTTCCTGCAGTACGGCGCACCAACCGACCTTGAGGCATATAAGGCTTGGCTGGAAAAGGTTAGTAGCCCTACCCCTGCCGCACCTACCGTTCCCGCTGAGACATTGAGAGTATGCGGCGTGATCGCTAACAAGATCGAAGAAGGTGCGTTGTCTCATGTTGGCTTTTATAGCAACACTGCGCTTTCGGAGTTTATTCGCCAACTAATGCGCGCTGTTGCTGCAATGTCCCCTATCGCCCCTGTTGCGCCACAAATCCCGCGTGCGCCATACAGCGTTGAGGCTCGCGTATTCTCGTTAGCCACTGATGCCGAGGCTTCGATCTACATTGCCTCTGTACCGCTTAGCGCTTGCACCTGCCCAGGCTCTGGCGACGGCTCACTGCGATGGCCTTGCCCTGTGCATCCGCCTGAAGATGGTGTGATTTAAAACTGAAATTCACGATGCATCTAAGGATGCCTCATTAGCCGTTAGTTTGATTTTCAGAACATCAGGTAGTGTCACTGTAATAAGTTCACTATCGCTAGTGCCACGCCTGTCTAAAACAACAGAGTGGATAGCCTCTTTGTGCAATACATAAGCCTCTAAGCACATATCTGCATTGCGCAACTCTCTACCCACCAGCCTTTCTAATGCATAAAGCGACACTTGCGCTATAACCTTTTGGTTTTCTGCAGTATGAAAAGAAAATATGATTCGAGCCGGACTTATTTGATACTTAACTGATTCATCCACACCCATGAGGCCCTCCTTTTCAGCACACAGAGTCTCGTAAATTATGATTTCCACCAACTGATGAACAGTCTACAACATTACCCCCTCCACTTGTCAGACGTGGAGTATCCCTAGTCTCTTCTTTTTCTCCACTTCTTCAATAGGAAGAAAATAAACAGAACAAGGAGGTAGAGTAAAAATACCAATATAAAAAAGGCGAAAACTCTCAACCAAAGAAACAACCACTGACTGATATGGAACATATCGCCCCCAATGACGCGATGTCTAAAAGTCAAAACCTGATACCAATCTAATATTATGTTACCCACACTTGATGCTTATAGGTGAGGTCTTGTTACTTTTTCCATGAAAAAAGGCATCAAAACCTGATGCCTTTCAAACGCGAAACCCTACGTTTTCTCCACCTATAAAAAGTGACGCTTAGAGATACAGGTCCTTGCTTTTTATCGCCAAGCTTCCAATAAGCCTTTTATTAGCCTAGACGTCAGGCTTTCTTGGCGGGACTCTTGCTGCTGTTTTTGTTTGAGTACGAAGCGTTGAATTTTGTCTCTATGAGTGTGGTATGTCTCTATGCAGCCCTGAATACTCAATTGCTGCCCAGCTAAAACCTCCAGCTTGTCCTGAGGCACCCAGCCCCACACTTTTTCACCTGAAACAAGAAATGTAAACACCACCCCGGGCGGGTCATCCTCATATTTCGCTACTAACGTCTGCATACTCACCTCTTGAAACCAAATATCTGCCCAAAGCTCATATCTGGACAGCAGCATAAATGAAAGGGTTATTGTGATTTAAATGCGTGACTTAGAACCTCAACTGTAAGGCTCAGCAATAGTCTACTTAGCAACTTTTTATACACCGCACATCAAATGTAACTAAATACAAATCCCCCCCAACAACAGACACAGACTAACGCCCCGCAGCTGCGGGGTTTTTATTGGATACGCCATGATATCTAAAGGACAAAGCTATTATGAGCACCAGAGTAAGGAAAAACTCACTTACGCTAAATGACCCTGAGTTAACAGAAATCACAGGGAAGACCCGCAACAAAGGGCGAATTGAGGTGCTCACACAAATGGGCATCCCATTCCGTATTCGCCCTGATGGTTCACTTGTAGTGCTTAAAGCTGTTATTGAAGTGGAGTTAGGCTATGCGCCCAAAGAAACACAATCGGCACCTCCCCGCCTGCGTATACCTAAAGCACGGGGCTTATTACTATGTCAAAAACAATAAGTGGACACGCCTGGGGGACAATTTGCACGATGCACTGGTTGCCCACGCCCGCATTGTTGCCATTCCAAAAGAAGGTGTAGCATCGCTTATCACCAAAGCCATGCCATTCATCTCTGAAAAAGTCGCCCCCTCCACACGTAAGCAGTATCAGTATTGCGAACGAATCCTTAAAGAAATGTTTGCTGAATTTACTCCGGAGCAAGTAACCCATGGCAGCGTAGTGCAAATGCTTGATGTATGGCGGCACAGCCCAGCAACTGCCAATCGACTGCTAACAGTTTTAAAGCAGATTTTTCAATGGGCACTTGACCGCGAAATAGTAGATAGAAACCCCTGTGAGTCAGTGAAACGCCTGACCACGGAATCACGCGATCGCCTCATTACACAAGATGAGTTCGACAAGATTCATGCAGCAGCACCGGACTGGCTACAGGTTGTTATGGACCTCTGTTACTACACAGGGCAACGGATTGGCGATGTGCTAACCATCCGCTACGCCGACATAACAGAGGAAGGCATCTACTTCGAGCAGCAAAAAACAGGTAAAAAACTAACTGTAGGATGGTCTGAAGGCTTACAGGCTACAATAGAAAGAGCTGCCCTCATCACGAAGAATCCTTCATCTGAGTTTATAGTGCCTACATACAAGGGCACTGCGCGACGACACACAAACGTATGGCGGTTTTTCAAAGAAAGCGCAGCTAAGGCTGGTGTAGAAAACGTAACGCTGCACGACCTCCGGGCAATGTCAGGCACTGACGCTGACCGTGAAGGTAAAGACCCGATGCTCTTGCTAGGTCATACCGACAGAAAAACCACCCAAATTTACCTGCGTGATAAGACCATTCAGGTTGTTTCTGGCCCCACCAGAAAGCAAGGTAAAAACGTCTAAGTATTAGACAGGTTTTAGAATCTTAGACAAAACCCAAAAAAGCCCCCTATATTTCAATAGGTTAAAAATAGGTCATGTACTCGACCATCCCTTGTCCGCTTTGTTTCTGTTCTGCTGTCATACGACTCTCCTGTTGTCTGTAGCAGCAGTTTGGAACAAAGCAGTGCCCTCCTCAATTCGTAAGATTGAGGGCGGATAAAGTGATGTAGGGGACTAAATTAAGGAAGAAGGAGTGCTAGGGTTTGGCTTTTTATACCGATTAAAGAAGTCTTCACCACACATGCGTTTAACAAAGTCTGCATTAGCTGTGGTTGCCGATACGGGCTTATCTTTTGCTACATAGATAAAATGTTTTTGGACATTGCCTGTAGCATCTTGAGAGGTGGACCTACCATTTTCCCATCTATTCACATCGTAGTTCACACAATAACCAATGGTGGTTGATGATTTTTTATCATTCACTGCCACCCATAGAACCACAGCCTGAAATCGCTAATGCGGTTGGGAACGCCATTACTAGGACACGTTTCTTCATTTCCCCTAGTAATGGAATCTCAAAACCAAACAGTCTACTGACATCAACTGCTGTGTAGAGTCATAGTAGTACAGCCTTATAGTGTGTCATTGCTACAAAGCTTATTCAGACGTTTAGACAAGAAAAAACGCCACCAACCCTTTCGGACTGGTGGCGTAAAGTTTTCCATTCCTTCTCAAGAATGAAAAAACATGCGGTTACTATTATGTATCATTTGAAGTCAAAACAAAACAGCTACAGCCTATAAATAACATCTTATTACTCTATATACTGTCCCAGCACAGTAACTTATGACACATCATGGCAAAAGCAACCGTCGCATTATTAAGAACCCTTATTAGCAGTCCATATTAAATAGAAAAATCATATGAAAGCTAAGGAATACCGCCAAACTAATTAACGCTAAGACAGTTGGCAGTAGAAAAAGAAAAACCCCAGCATGATTTCTCATGCTGGGGTTTCTTATTGGTTGCGGGAGCAGGATTTGAACCTACGACCTTCGGGTTATGAGCCCGACGAGCTACCATGCTGCTCCATCCCGCGTCTGACCAAATAAAAACCTCGCCACAAAAGCGAGGCTTTAAAAATCCTTATCAACCATTACTGTATCGGTCGCCAATGTTTTGGGTAAAACATACGCGGAAATGAAGG
>SRSN01000170.1 GCA_004791645.1 Alcaligenaceae bacterium 429 | reverse complement strand
CTGACTCACACCAGACTGTTTGGCTTGTTCTTGCAAGCGTTGCATCTCGCCGCCATCGCCCACGATGACCAAGTGCACCTTGCTGTTTGTACTCATCAAAGGCACCATCGCATCAATCAGCGTATCCATCCCTTTGGGTCTACGCAACACGGCAATACTGCCCACGATTAAATCGTCAGGCTGCAGCCCTAATTCCGCGCGCAGCTTTTGTGGCGGTAATGGATCAGGTAGATTCACCGCAGGTGGTGCAATATCTACGTGATCCGGATCTATACCTCTATCGGTAATCTGCTTACGCACAAACTCACTAACAGTAATTAACCGATGTGGAATCCATTTGTACGTCAGCAGCGACCCAATAGGTCTGGCTAGATGTCGACTACGTACAACCAACGGCACTCCAGCCAATCTAGCTGGAATACCTACTTGCACGCTATCAATACGGCTAGCCGTGTTCACCACATCGTAGTGATGCGTTTTAAAGAACTTACGCAGGCGGAACAAATTACGCCAGAAATCCATACCTTTTTTCATTCTGACGGTATGCACCACAAACCCATCTTGCTCTAACAACTGGCGCAATTGAGCCTGCGGCTGGCACAGCATTTCTACCTTGTGACCTTTTGCTCTGAGCTCTAGCATCAAACGGTGCACATAGCGCTCTTGACCGCCATAACTGGTGGCAGCTTCTGCAAATAAAATGCTTAATTTACGCATAATTTAGTATTCGATCTCCATGGCTTCCTCGCCAAGCCAATCGGTAATTTGCACAAACATAGAGTCCGCCAAACGTACACGCCACTCTTCGCCCAAACGTACGGTGCAGGAGTAGTCGGGATTATGTATCTGCACATCTACCCACACCCCCGGGATATTGTTTTCAGGCTCTGCTCTAAAAGGATTTAATACCTGACGCAAACGCTGCACATCTTGATTGTCACGCAACACTAAGCTCAGACTGCGAGCCCGTGCCTCACGCGCCCCCTGCAAACTAAGAATCTCATCTGCAGTGACTCGCAAACCACCGGTGTAATCATCATGGCTCACTTTACCTTGAATAATCACCAGTTGGTCTTCACGTAAGTGCTGTTTGTTCGCCTCAAACACTTCATTAAAGATGGATACTTCTACTTGTGCAGAACCATCATCCAATAAGGCATACAGCATTTTCCCTCTACGGGTCATGCGCACTCGTACCGAGGCCAAAACGCCTGCAAACCATTGCGGTGAACGCGATGGTTCTAGCTTTGCTAATGGACGTGGTGCAAAACGTCGTACTTCGTCGCGCCACGCATCGAACAGATGGGCGCTGAAATAAAAACCAATAGCCGTTTTTTCTTCGCGCAGTTTGGTTTGTAAATCCCACGGACGCACACGCGCCAACTCGCTTTCTACAATTTCATCGGTACCGCTGTCGTCAAACAAACTGGCTTGGTTGGCATTACGCGCCACCTGGTCCGCAGCTTCTACGGCATGGCTTAGCGATGTCAGCAAAGCTGCGCGGTTTTCTTCCACGCTATCAAACGCACCAGCACGAATCAGCGCTTCAATGGTACGTTTATTCACTACCTGTCGGTCTACCCTACGGCAGAAATCAAACAAACTCGTGAAATTGCCGCCTGCTTTACGCGCCTCAACGATAGACTCTACTGCCGCTTGGCCCGTACCTTTTACCGCTCCCAAACCGTATCGAATTGTGCGAGGCGGTTTACCTTCTTTGGTGTAACGGTCTTGTACCGGCTCGAAGCGGTAGTTAGACGCGTTAATGTCCGGCGGCAACACCTCAATACCGTTAGCTAGAGCGTCTTGCCAGAAAATCTGTACTTTGTCGGTGTCGTCCATATCAGACAACATCGTCGCCGCCAAAAACTCAGCTGGATGATGCGCTTTCAACCATGCCGTATGGTAGGCAATCAGCGCATACGCCGCCGAGTGACTCTTGTTAAAACCGTAGCCTGCGAATTTTTCCATCAGGTCAAACAGTTTTACCGCCAAGTCGCCGTCGTAGCCCTTTGCTACTGCACCTTTCTCAAAGATCTCACGGTGCTTAGCCATTTCTTCGGGTTTTTTCTTACCCATCGCACGGCGCAGTAAGTCAGCGCCACCTAGCGAATAGCCGCCGATGATCTGTGAAATCAGCATCACCTGTTCCTGATACACAATCACCCCGTAGGTGCTGGTCAGTACAGATTCTAGGTCTGGGTGGAAGTAATCTACCTCTGCCCTACCATGCTTACGGTTCACGAAGTCCACCACCATCCCTGACTCTAACGGACCGGGACGATACAACGCCAACATCGCAATAATGTCTTCAAAGTTGCTGGGACGCAGACTGCGCAGCAACTCTTTCATCCCCCGTGATTCGAGCTGGAACACGGCGGTAGTATTACCCTCACACAAGATGCGGTACGCATCTGGATCGTCTAAGGATAAGGACATCAAGTTGAAATCCGTTCTGGATGGGTTAAAAGCACGTACGTACTTTTCTGCCCAGTCCAAAATGGTCAAGTTGCGCAGGCCCAAGAAGTCAAACTTCACCAAGCCGGCTTGTTCAACGTCATCTTTATCGTATTGGGATACTGCATTGGTATCGATGCCAGGCTGTCGGTACAACGGGCAGAAGTCCACCAGTTTCCCGGGAGCAATCAACACGCCCCCAGCGTGCATACCTACACTTCGTGTCAAACCTTCTAAAGGCTTAGCCAAGTCAATGAGCGCGCGTACTTCTTCGTCGTTTTCGTAGCGGTCTTTGAACGCTGGTTCGTCGGACAAGGCACGCGACAACGTCCACGGATCAGCCGGACTAAAAGGAATCAGCTTAGATAAACCATCACACATGCTATAAGGCAGCTCTAATACACGCCCTACGTCACGCACTACAGCCTTCGCACCCAAGGTACCAAAGGTGGCAATCTGACTGACCGCTTGCGGGCCGTACTTCTGCTTCACATAGTCAATGACCCGCTCACGGTTATCCTGACAAAAGTCGATATCGAAGTCAGGCATGGATACCCGTTCAGGATTCAGGAATCGCTCGAACAGCAAGTCATAACGCAGAGGATCTAGGTCAGTAATACCCAAACTGTAGGCCACCAACGAACCCGCACCTGAACCACGGCCCGGCCCTACAGGCACACCGTTATTTTTACCCCAGTTAATAAAGTCAGCCACGATCAGGAAGTAGCCAGGGAACCCCATCGTCACAATGGTGTTGCACTCCCAATCTAAGCGCTTACGGTATTCGGGGTACTGCGCGTTGCGTTCCTCTTCATTGGGATACAACTGCTTCATGCGCACATCTAGCCCCGCTATGGCTTCTTGCACCAAGAAGTCATCCAGACTCATACCGTCTGGTGTGGGGAAGTCAGGCAAGCACGCTTTACCCAAGGTCAGCGTCAAGTTACAACGCTTAGCAATCTCTATGGTGTTAGCCAACGCTGAAGGGATATCAGCAAACTTGCTGTACATCGCCTCAGAATCTAAAAAGTACTGCTCGGTAGTAAAGCGTTTAACACGGCGTGGGTTCGCCAACTGTTCGCCTTCTGCAATACACACCCGCACTTCGTGAGCACGGAAATCGTCGGGCTCCATGAACTGAATGGGGTGTGTAGCTACGACAGGAAGTTTTAGCTCAGCCGCCAAACCACATGCGGCGTGCACATACGCATCATCGCCATCGTGGCCTGCACGTTGTAACTCGATATAGAAACGATTGGGATAATGCTCTGCCCAGAAGGTGGCATACTCACGCGCCAAATCGGCATTACCTGCATCAATAGCCTGACCAATATCGCCCATGCGTCCGCCAGACAACAAAATCAGATTTTGTTGGTTCTCTAACCACTCCCGACGTACTTCGCCACGCCCTTTGTATTGGTTTTCTAACCATGCTTTGGTCAGCAGATCACACAGGTCTAAATAGCCTTGGTGATTCATCACCAATACCAACAGACGGAAAGGTTTTTCTCGGTCGTGCTCGTTTTCCACCCACAAATCAGAACCAGCAATCGCCTTGATACCTTTTTTGCGTGCTTCTTTATAGAACTTGATCAGCCCGAACAAGTTACATAAATCGGTAAGCGCCATTGCGGGCTGCTCTGAAGCTACTGCTCTAGATACCAAGTTTGGTATGCGTGCTATACCATCCACCACCGAAAATTCGGAGTGGCTACGTAAATGCACAAAAGGAAAACTCGTCATCGTTATAGTGCCAACCTGTATTCAATTCGTATTTAGCGTTGCATGGCTGCCCATGCTTTTTCCAACCGCTTGGCGGAAATGGGCATGGGGGTGCGCAACTCTTGCGCAAACAGCGAGACCCGCAACTCTTCCAGCATCCAACGGAACTCTTCCAACTGCTGGTCTTCCGCCCCCTTGGCTGCCACAACCGCTCGCAAAAACTTGGTCTGCAATGGTAGTAATTCTGCCATCCAACGTGCATCTCGCGCTGGATCAGTACGTAACTTATCAATACGTACCTGTGCTGCCTTCAGGTAACGCGGGAAGTGCGCCAACCGCTGAGGACTATTGTCGCTGATAAAGGCCTTATGCATCAAACGGGATTGATGCGCTTGCATGTCTTCGTAGGTTTGCGTATGGCTCTTAATACCCACGATTTTGCGCTGCAATGCTGTCCATTCGGTCAGAACCAATAAGGTCTGACGGGCAATCTCACGCACAATCAATCCTAAGCGTGGTCGAGCTTGCTCCACGCGTGCCGCAAACTGCTCGGCATTCACAGGCAATGGATCCATCAAACATACGCTATCAATAGCCGCATCCAAGATTTGATCACGCAGCACATTTTGTGTACCCAATGGCATAAACAACATGCTCATTTTGGTGAGATCAGGAATGTTCTTCTCCTGAAACTTCAGCGGTTCACGCAGCGCGATTCGGAACAGTCTGCGCAGCCCTGCTCTATGCTGACGCATCGCTTGCTCTGGCTCATCAAACACGTCCAGTTCGCAGTACTCGCCTTGATCCACCAAGGCAGGGTAGCCAACCACACTACGCTGGTTCCTACGTATTTCCAGCAGTTCTGGTAGCTCACCAAAAGACCACTCTGTAATCTGCTCATGATCCAAGGCTTTAGCCACTTCAGTATCTTCTGCCGCCAATCGTTGGAAAGACTCTTGTGCTTTTTTACCGTGTTCCGCTTTCAATTTATCCAGATTGCGACCGCCAGCCAGCATACGCCCATGCTCATCCACCACTTTAAAGTTCATAAACAAGTGGGCTGGCAAAGTTTCAGGTTTGAAGTCGGTGGCTTGCAAACGCTGTCTACGTTCTTGCCACACATCATCAATCAACGCCTGAATCAGCGAAATTTTAGGATCTTGTGCCTGCTCGAACCAACGCTCATGGAAGCCTTCAGCATAGTCAGGAATAGGCACACAATGTCGGCGCAGTCGTTGTGGCAAGGAACGCAACAACCACTGCACTTTTTCTTTCAACATGCCAGGAACTAGCCATTCACAACGCTGGTTATGCAGTCTATTTAACTGGAACACCGGCACTGTCATGGTGACGCCATCACGCAATGAGCCTGGCTCAAAGTGGTAGTCCAGCGCCATCGCCACCCCTTCCCACGTCACACTGCGGGGAAATACATCGGTGGTGATCCCTGCCGCATCGTGACGCATCAGCTCTTCACGATTCAGCAGCAGCGCAGCAGCTTGCTGTTTATCCAGCCCCTTGTACCACTTCTCTAGCGTCGCAGTTTGGTAGATATGCGCAGGAATGTGGCGTTCGTAAAAGGCCTGAATCAAGCTGTCGTCCACCAAAATATCGGGGCGTCGTGCCTGATGTTCCAGCTTTTCAATAGCCTGAACTTGCTGCTTGTTATGGCGCAAAAACGGTAGCGTTGACTGAATTTCACCAGCCACTAACGCATCGCGTATGAATATCTCACGAGACTCTTCTGGATTAATACGACCATAGTGCACACGTCTACCGTTATAGATTTGCAAGCCGTACAACGTTGCCCGTTCGTTCGCTACCACTCTGCCGCTGCGTTTATCCCAGCGTGGGTCCGACCATAGCTTTTTCAGCAAATGATCAGCAACTTTTTCAATCCATTGTGGTTCTATACGCGCCAAGCAACGGGCAAACAGTCGCGTGGTTTCTACCAGCTCGCCGGCCAATACCCAACGCCCTGCTTTTTTACCTAAGGTAGAGCCTGGGTGCAGCACAAATCGAATATCGCGCGTACCTTGATAGACAGATCCCTCTTCTGCTTTGTAGCCTACGTTAGCCACCAAGCCTGTTAACAAAGCGCAATGGATTTGCTCGTAAGTTGCTGGCTCGGTATTCAAGCGCCATTCGGCTTCGCGTACCAGATTCAACAGTTGCTTGTGCACCTCGCGCCATTCTCTGAAACGCATGGGCGACAAGAACTGATCTTTTAATGCTTTACTGAGTTTGCGCTGCGACAAGCGGCTTTTCACCTGCTCACCATACCATTCCCACATTTTTAGGAAAGACATGAACTCGGACTGCGCATCCACAAAACGCTGGTGCGCACGTTCAGCTCCGTCCCTATCATTCATAGGACGCTCACGCGGATCTTGTACAGACAGGCCTGACGCAATAATCAGCATTTCATGCAAACACTGCTGATCTTGAGCCGCCAAAATCATACGTGCTACGCGAGGATCCACTGGCAAGTGTGCCAATGAACGCCCCACTTTAGTTAGGTGACGCTCATCATCCAACGCCCCCAACTCGTGCAACAGTTGATAGCCGTCGGCAATGGCGCGCCCTGTAGGCTTATCCACAAAGGGAAAATGCTCAACGTCATCTAACTTCAGCACCTTCATGCGCAAAATCACCCCTGCTAGGGATGAGCGCAAAATTTCTGGATCACCAAATGCAGGGCGTTGTGCATAGTCTTGCTCCGCATAGAGGCGAATACATACACCGGGACCTATACGACCACAACGACCAGCGCGCTGATTAGCCGATGCTTGGCTAATAGGCTCAATGCGTAATTGCTCTACTTTATTACGCCACGAATAGCGTTTGATACGCGCTAAGCCACTATCAATCACATAGCGTATTCCCGGAACCGTCAATGAGGTTTCGGCCACGTTGGTCGCCAACACCACTCGGCGTGCATTACCTTGGGGATGGAAAATACGGCTTTGTTCGGCGTTACTTAATCGTGCATACAACGGCAAAATTTCGGTGCCGCGTAGTTGTGCTTTACGTAGACTTTCTGCCGCATCACGAATTTCTCGCTCACCGGGCAAAAACACCAAAATATCGCCTTCGCCATAGCGACTGCACTCGTTCACTGCATCGACGATGGCATCATTTAAATCACGCTCATCCTCTTTGTCTTTTTCTTTAGCGCCCTCTTCGGTTTTCCTGTCTTGCAAGAC